>JBGVMW010000192.1:0-2252 GCA_045125095.1 Lachnospiraceae bacterium | reverse complement strand
CGCATAGTTGATTTTTTAATGAATTCATAGTCAGTTCTAAAACCAAAGTTTCTGTGTAGTGCATCAGTTATTTCGGTTCTTGTATAGGCTGGAACATATCCATTTGCAGTATTTAATAGTGTTAATTTCATGGATCTTAGGGTTTCTATGATTTGTTCCGCAGTGTATTTGCATCCAATCTTTTTCTCTAGCAGGCGATAAAGAAGGAGACTAATAAAGCAGGTCATGAAATGTGCTTTGATACGGTCATCTCTTCTTACATAAACAGGTCTTGCCTCGAATTCAGTTTTCATAATTCGAAAGTTCTCCTCGATTTCCCAGCGCTGTTTGTTAATTCTTATTATTTCATTAACATCACCCTCAAGATTGGTGATAACTGCATAGAACCCGTCATAAATTTCTTCCTTTGCTACTTGATCTTCATCAAGGTCATAAACATTCTTTTCTGCAATTTCCCCATCGTTGGTAATAGAAGTCTTTTTAACAAAACGCATTGGATCGTTCTGGTTTTTACCTTTTCTTTTTTTGCAGGGAGAATCTATTATTTTCTCAGCACGTTCAATCTGACGGGCTCTGATTTTCTTTTGATAAGCTTTATACTTAGGAGAGTATGTAACAATCAAGGTTTCATCCATGTCTCCCGTAACAACAGGAACCTCTTTGTAATAAATAGAATTAAAAACGTCTTCATCTGTCTCGTCCAAGTCTCGAATATCTATAAAATCTGTGAAACCAACTTTTCGGAACTGTGTTGGACTCATGGCAATATCGCGGTCATCTTTTTTCATCTTTTTTAAAGAATGCGTGATAATGTAAGAGCGGTTTCCCATGCTGTTAAACTCACGATTATTAACACTGCCAAGTCCGGCATCGGAACAGAAAATAAATTCGTTGCAGTTAAAATCCCTGATAATCTTTTTTTCTAATGGTTTGAGAGTAGTTTGTTCATTCTGATTACCCGGAAAAATATCAAAGGCTAAAGGGATTCCGTCTGCATCCATAAATAATCCCATTGTAACGATTGGATTAGGACGATTTTCCTTGCTTTTTCCAAAGTGCTTGGAGCCGCTTTCTTCCTCGATTTCGAAGTAATAATTCGTACAGTCATAGTAGAGAATTCGCTGGTTTCTCGGATGGATAAAGTTAGAGTTTTTGTAAAGTTCACTTTGAATGAAGTCGGATTCCTCAGCAATAACAGATAAAGCACGGTAAACATCCTGAAGCTCATATTTTGGCGGCTCAAGCAGGGTTTTACAGAAACCATAGCTGCTAAGCTTGCTGGAAGGCGAGAGAATCCTTGCATAAACTAAATCTGTGAGAATTGCATGAAGGTCATATTTATATTTGTGACGGCTTTTAATTACTCTGCAGATGTTATCTAAACGAAGATCTGTACATAATTCCTGAAGGAATAAATAGCCAGCATGAAAAACACGTGTTTCATTGAGAGGAATGCAGGCAGCCTGAGAAAACTCCACAATTACTTTGCCATTGCGTTGATTATAAAGTTCTGTTTCCCTGACAGCTTCATCTTTAGCCCATGCCATAAGCTTATCCTCATCACCATCAAACTGCTCCAGAAGGGTATTATACTTTCCGAGTTTCTTATAGATACGAGAAGATGATTTGCCATCTTTTTTACGGAATGATTGATAAATATAAATATCTTTATTATTTTTACTACCTGTAACTGCGATATACATTATAAAAGTCCTTTTTCTTTTAAGTATACCACACTATTACAAACAAGTACATATAAAAACGAAAAATTTGACATAAAAAATGCAGGTTTTATGCGACCTGCAAGTACTTTTTTTAATATTCAACTGTCAAACTCCCGTGCCGGATAAATCAGAGGATGAGCCAGATGAGCCGCAAGATACGGAAGAACCGGAGATATCAGGAGAGACAGATAACGTTCAATCTGGTGGTACAGAAACGGGAGATGTTCATCAGGTAGAATGCATGGTTGTACTGCTTGTGGTCAGCGGAGCTGTGGCAGTAATTGTTTGGAAAAAACGTTTCAGAATTTAGAAAAATTTTTTTCAAATAGTAGACTTTCTGAAACAAACGTGCTAGACTACCATTAGTATGAGACATAGTGTGTATTTCTGCCTGTTTTCCAACAATTATGTAAATTATTTGAACTATTTAGGCATCAACAAAAAGTTTCAGGATGTCTACTATTTGAAAAAAATTTTTCTAAATTCTGAAACGTTTTTTCCAAACAATTACTGCCACAGCTCCGCTGA
>JBGVMW010000191.1:0-6281 GCA_045125095.1 Lachnospiraceae bacterium | reverse complement strand
TGCAAGCTTCACTGCCTGAACCTTGTATTCATGATCGTACTTACGTTGACTTCGTGCCATAGTTTGGGCACCTCCTTATTCACTTGATTATACTATAAAATCCTTGAGAATAAGGTGTCAACTTTATTTATACAACATCAGATTTGTTAAGTTACAGTATTATAGACCGCCACAGGGTTTTGAAGATGCAATAACCTTTACGGATAGCCGGAGCATGTTTGAGAACTTGTGGGAGGAATGGTTTGACACGCAGCTTTTTCTTCTAGCAAAAGGAACACCGATGGCAGGAATGGGATATCATGAGATATTCCGGTGTCTGGCAAATGAGAAATAAGAGGAACTTATGAATGAAAAATCCTAATCCCCCAGCTATGCTGGGGAGAATATAAAAAGCCGTAGCGGTTATGATGAAATATAAAGCCTCCTATGTTATGCTTGAGATGGTGTCGCAAGCCAAACTCAACAACATAGGAGGCGGTCCAAATGGACAATAAAAGTTTATCACATACGCGATGGAAGTGCCAGTATCATATTGTGTTTATTCCTAAGTATCGTAAAAAGGTTTTGTATGGCAGATTGAAAGTGGATGTAAAAGAAATAATATGCACTTTGTGTAAGTATAAGCGTGTTGATATAATCGCAGGTGCGGTTTGCGCGGATCATGTGCATTGAGTGTAGCTATTCCACCGAAGATCAGTGTGTCGGACTTTATGGGGTATTTGAAAGGCAAAAGCACATTAATGATTTATGATAGGCACCCTGAGTTATAAAGCAGATGGGATAAGTCGTTTTGGGCAAGGGGGTACTATGTAGAAACGATAGGCAATATAACAGATGCGGCAGTAGAAAGATACATAAGAGAGCAAGCAGATAAGTCTAGAGATGAAGATTAAGTAGGCTAACCGCTTTTAGCGGAGTCAGTAACACTGCTTGCGACACCGCCCTTCGGGGCGAGCAGTGATAATAGCCCTTATGAGGGCTGATAATAAACCACCAGTTGAACTGGTGGTTGGTAACTTAGAAAAGCCGGATTTGCAAAAACGGCAGGAATAGAATAATCAGGTAACAGCGTTAGGGCCGTTATAAGTGAAATACTTGTAGTTGCTTTTTTTGTGCTTTTGGACACGATGTCTAGAAGCGGGAAGGAGAGATATATAGATGGAATCAATGAGAGATATTAACAGGGGAATGGAGCGTGAGATAGCGAAGGGGAGCTGCCCTTTGAAGCTGGATCATATTGAATTTGGAGATTATTCGTATCAGGAGATAACATCAAAAGAGAAACTGCTGGAGGTATTATCGTATTTGTTGCGTATAGGTGATTTCAAACAGTATGCCGGAAAGACTATCCTAAATAATGTTTATATGGACCTTCGAGGGAAAAAGACTATATTCAAGTGAACTAGGACAGCAATAGAAAGAAATAATATATTTGCAACAATCAGAAGGTATGCAAAGAAGCTAAAGCCGCAGTATTATGGAGATGTATATCTGGAAACGGTCAGATGTTATTTCGATATACCGCAAGAAAATCTGGAAAAGTGCCGATATACATATCAAGGGAACGAAACATATGCCTTTCTGATGTCAGACAAGTATATCATGGCATTGTATACGCATTGTTTGGTGGCAAGGAAAGAAGCTGCCATACAGGGGATGCAGATTGAAGGCTTTACGGAAAAAGAATATAGAATGGTAAGGCTGGAGAAGGTGGGGGATGTTTTGTTTCAGGCATTGTTATTAGATGATGTAAAATGGAATGGTGTAAGAATGATTGCTAACTTATATGTGATTTATACAATTAATTGTGTTAAGTAGAAAGGATTGAAATATGCATATGGTCGATGAAATGAAATTAGATCAATATATGATATGCTTGGAGGTTGTAGATTATTATCCCGATGCAAATATAATATTTTGGCTAGATTGTTTAAAAAAACATGTTCAAGGTAAAGTCCACATTTTATCATATAGAGCAATAAAGCAAGAAATACAAAAAAAGTATACTAGTAACAAATTTGTATGGATATTTGGAATGGTTAAATCTTATGAAGTAATTGGAAAGTATATTGAAGAGCAAAATAAGGAGGATGCAGTTGTTATTGTTGGTGGAGAACGATTGGCAAGTTGTTGTGATGAAAAGGCTATATCATCATTAAAAATTGAAGATAAGTATTCAATTTTACATTTACAAGAGGATGAAGATTGGACAGATTTTTCAAAAAATATTGATAAATTATACGGGAAGTATCAGTCCGATATTAGCGGGTTAGTTCTTATTTGTAATGTTAATAATAATATTGCTGATAGGATAAACAAAGAATTGGAAACTTCAAATAATATGAGTATAACCAGAACAGAAATTCTTGGATGCAATTGTGAGAGCTCTGATAATGCTACGAAAGTTTTAAGAGAAATAAAGGGAAAATCGTTGAAAGAAGCCTTAGAAATAATTAAAAAGAATGCTACGACAATGGATTCAGAACACATTATTATGTGTCAAGTGATTGCATATCATGGTAATGGAGACATTACTAAAACAATTGAGTTATTAAAATCAATATACAAGACATTGTCAAATGAACAAAAACTTTTTCTAGCAGAAATGTATATTTTGCAGAATTTAAAAGAGGAAGCTAAAAAAATATTTGAAGAAGTGTATAGCGAAGATAGATGGGAAAGAGGTTTATTTGAATTAGGCTTAAATGTTTATAAGAAAGATGAGAAAAGATATAGGGATATTTTAGAAGAAGGAATTATCTATCAGCCAGAAAATACATTTCTTATCGAAAGATATGCAAATTTTCTCGTAGATCAAGGAAATCATAAGGAAGCAGCTAGCTGGTTTAGAAAAATAGATAAACCGTATTTTGAATTGATAGCTAGGATAAATGATTTATTGGCGGAAGAACAGACTGATATTAAAATTGTAAAGTCGTATATTTTTGAAATTGTTGAAAAAAATCCAGATTTAAAAAATATAGCATTACTCAAAGTGGCATTATATGCGAAATCGAAAGGACATTATTATAATGCATATAATTTACTCCGAGAGGCTGATTTGCATGAAGTAGATGATACTACACAAGATATATTGGAACACAAGATAGATATTTTAAAAGACACTGAAAGAGCTTGTAAAGCATTAGGGAAATTAAAGCCTTTTCGAAAAGAAAAAGATTATGCGATTTTATTGGAAAAGCGATGTTCCCTTTTATTAGAATGTATAAATTTTTTTGCTAACATTGAAAATGGATATTATCATTGGCGAAAACTATTGGAGTGTCAGCAAGTTGATATATGGAATATATCTTTAAAAAAGCGTGTACTTGGCTGTATTAAAGAATTAGGAAAAATTGATTTTGATAGAATGTTGCCTGATTCATATATTAGCAATTTGCAATTATCTGAGGAACATTTAAATTGTGATACAGCAATTATTTGTTTGAGAAAAAGTAATTGTGGAGAAATGCCGCCAGAAAAATTTGGATGCACAAGAGAAGAACTTGTAAAAGGAAGTTGGGGGTTAATAGAAGCCGAAGGGACAACTATTCAAAGAATTTGGCTTAGGTACTACTGCTCTATTGGAGCATCTGTTTTGAGTGAAAATCCGCAGGAAGCAACATCCTTTTCATTAAGTATATTAGAGTATGGAAAAACGGTAGATTCTAGTGAACAAAAGTTACTTGTAGCTTTATATTTAATGGCATGGGCAAATGTACAGTTTCGTTTGGGGAATACTATTGAAGGTGTTGCATGTGCAATTGTTTCAATTAAACAGTTGTTGGTTTTGAAAGAAGTTACGCCAGTTCTTGAAGAAGGCTTAAATATTTTATCAAAATATTTGGGAATGTATGATGAACTTTATTCAGAAAATGAGAAAAATGATGTTGTTGAAAGTATTGAAGTGCTAAAAAAATATAATGAGTCTTTAGAACCACTTCATTATAAGTATTCGGACGATGTAACTGAGATTATTCAAAATTATGAAGAAAGGGTAGAAAATTGCGAGGAAAAAGATAGCCACTGGCTTATTGATTTAAGTAACCTTATTGCGGGAAAAGTGAAAAATAAAGAGTATGATAAAGCAGTTAAATATATTACGGATAATTATAATTCAATACACGGATTGCTAAATCAACGTAGAGATATAGCTGCAAAGTTATATTATTCGTGGGGTGATTTGTTAATTAAGACTGGTGGAAGTATTGAAAATGTTTTATTAGGATTAGAAATGCTTGACAATGCTATTATTCAATTACAAAAAAGAAGGCAAGTTTATCATCAGGAAGAAAGAGCTGCTTTAGCTCAGGAATATGACCAAATAATAAGAGAGTATCTTTGTTTTAGCGGCATATATTATGCTGCTAAAGATATTGAAGAAGAGACTAAGCGAAAATTGAGAAAAGAAATTCTTGAAAAGATGTCAATATGTCTTCCACTGTCTGTAATAGAACAGAAGAATTATTATTTAAAGAATGAAATATCAGACGAATTGGATAAAAAGCATTGCAGATTACAGCAATTAAAAAGAGAATATGCAATTATGCTAAAAGGTAATAGAGTAGAGGATAATGATGTTCAAACAATAGCAAGGGAAATAGAATTTTTATCAAAAGAATTAATAAATAAGCATCCATATTATATGCCTCTAAATAAATTTGAAGGAACAAATTGGGAAGAATTGAAAAAAAACTTGAAACCAGATGAAGTGGTGTACCAGTATGTATTGACGGAAATGGCAATGGTAAGCATATTGGTAACAGATAAATGGATAGATATAAGAACAAAATTTTTTCCTGCTGAAGGTGATACTCCTTATAGCGGTATGAAAAAATATGGGCAGATAATTGAGAGTAATACGTCTAGTGATGGTGAGATAAAATATTTTTCTTCTGTGATTACCAATGTTGTTGCGAAACACTTGTGTGAGTATGTATTTAACCATAAGACAAAGAGTGTTTATGTAATTCCTGATATTTCTAAGAGTATCTTTCCGATTGCAGCTGTTCAATATAAAGGAATATATTTGATTGATGAGGTTGAAGAAATTGTAAATTTTATCGATTATGTACAATTAATTAATTCTTTAAATACTGAGTTGGATGATATAAAAATTGTAAACAAAGTTTTTGGGAAAAGGGAAGAAACGTCAATTCACCATATCAATAAGTGGTTAGAAGAACATATAATGGATAATGTGGTTAGTATTACAGATTGTTCAGATGATTTACAAGCAGTTTCAATGGAGTGTAAAAAAGGGAAGAATACGTTGATTGTATATGGTCATGGGGTAAGGGAGCCTGCTTCTGAACTTACTGAAGGGGCTCAATCAATAGAAGGTGCAAAAAGTATGATTCAAATTAGAGAGGTATTAGAAGAGGTTTGTATTAGTAATTTTATATTAATTAGTTGCGTTGGGGGCACTCCTAATAGTAATAATCCTGAAATATCTTCTGGAACATGGACAAGTATTTTTGAACGTTTTAATGGTAACATTATGACATGTAGGTGGAGTGTTCCGACAAGAGATACGATTAGTATGATGGATAAAATATATGATAATCTTTTAAATAAGAAAATGCGTTTTAGAGAAGCGTTGGTCAAAGCACAGCGAGATATGAAGAATAGTGGGAAAAATCAGTTAAGCTGGGCTGGTATAGAATGTTGGATAAACTAAAATTTATAATATAATAACAGTGTCAGGGCAGTTATAAGTCGAGAGATTTGTAGCTGCCCTTTTTTATTGCTTTTGGACACGATGTCCAGAAGCGGAAAGGAGAGTTATGAGGTATTTATTACATCGGCTATATGTTCCACCTTGGCGGAGCATACGCACAGCAAATGCAGAACGGAAGTGCTTATGCAAGAGGAAGTAACGCAGAAAACAATCGCTCTTGTAATTAAGACCGCTAAATTGGATGCCAACGTCTTGAAAGCTGTAATGCGGATGTATCTGAACCACCGCAGACAGAAAGCGCAGAAAACGCATGGTAAAACTTCTGTGAAAAAGCTGGTTGGCGAAGGCGTGGGAGTTTCGTCTATCGAAGTGACGGACGGCAATATCAAATCCTTTGAGCGGGTAGCTCGTAAATATAATGTTGATTTCGCCGTCAAGAAAGACAATGATGTTGTATAAATAAAGTTGACACCTTATTCTCAAGGATTTTATAGTATAATCAAGTGAATAAGGAGGTGCCCAAACTATGGCACGAAGTCAACGTAAGTACGATCATGAATACAAGGTTCAGGCAGTGAAGCTTGCACGTGAAATTGGTGGC
>JBGVMW010000190.1:0-6698 GCA_045125095.1 Lachnospiraceae bacterium | reverse complement strand
TAGCATGAGCCTCCGGTTTGTATTATTTTGTGTGGTAACTTAATTATATCAAAACCATTGGTTTCATGCTATTTTTATGCCAGTTATTATTGAATTTTCAAGGTGCATAGGCACATTTTAATGTGCGAAGTTTGAGTAATTTATAAGATGCAATAAGGATCGAAATCCTTAAAGCCCTATCTGATGAAGCAAGACTGCAAATTATAAGAATTTTAAAGAACAGAGGTGGTGAAATGAGTTGTGGCGAAATCGGTAAATATATAGATATTCCCAAGTCTACTGCTTCGTATCATTTCAAAATTTTGCGGACAGCCGGATTAACTTCTACACGAAAAGAGTCTTTAAACAAATTTGTAAGTCCTAGATACGATACATTTAGCAAATATCTTTCAGAGTTTTTAGAAACCTTATAATTCATTAGTAAAATGCTTCATACTTAAATGCATCTTAGACCGCAAAAAGGGGATAACAGCACTTTATATTGCTCCCCTTTCATTGATCATATCAAAACAGATAAACGGCAGAAAATCAATTTACATTTTCCTCACCAATTAATCTTAATATATTGCCGCCTAATATTTTTTCTCTTGATTCATTGTCAGTACATACATACTCAATAAGCTGTTTGCTCAATAACGGCTCTCCATAAGGCGCATCAGAACCATATAAACATTTGTCCGGTAACTCTGTTGTCGCTATCCGGACAGCAAGTGCCGCAAAAGCTCCTGATAAATCAATATAGGCATTGGAAACTGATTTAGCAAATTCAATCACTTCCATCCAGTGATAACCGCCCATATGTCCAAATATCACAGAAACCTTTGGGTATTTCTTTGTTAGCTTCATAAGAAGTTTGATTCCAGTCATTGAAACAGGATTAAATGTATGAACCCATATTGGTAATTGTGGAAAATGCTCTAATGCCTGAAATATAGGTTCCAATTGAGCAATCTGTTCATCTGAACCCGGTGTAAACTCTCCAACGCCCTTCAAATTATTGGATATAATATACTTTTCTATCCAGCTAACAGTTTCTTCTGTAGATAACCCAAGCGGAACCGCACCAAAACCATAGAATTTATCCGGATGCTCTTCAATTATTCTTGTCAGTTCTTCAATGTTGTCTTTCATTCTGCGAATATTATCTTCTTTGGTATTTGATCCAGATAAAATTTTATATAAGGCACCCATTTCGGCTTTCATATCATTTAGCGTTTTTGCCTTTTCGGGGTGTGGAGCCGTACAGAACAAAATTGTTTTGTCAACTCCTGCCTGTTCCATTTTTTTCAGTTGCAAATCTGTAGGTATCATCACATGTTCATGATTATCAATAATCATATAAATCATTCCTTTCAATGTATTGATATTTTTGATATAATAAAAGAGTAGCACTGTTTATCAATTCAAACAAGTACGCTCAAAAATGATATAAAGTATCTTTTTTCATACTTAACCATGACAGAAAGGATGATTTTTATGGCAAAAGCAATTATACCGCATGATGTTTGTCCTATGGCTTTGGGAATAAATATTTTAAGTGGAAAATGGAAACTTCAAATCTTGTGGCTTATCAATACAAAAGGTTCAGTACGTTTTAATGAATTGCAACGATCTTTGGGACATATCACAACCAAAACACTAACCGACCAGCTAAAGGAACTTGAAGAACAACAAATTATTAAAAGAATTGTCTATCCGGAAGTTCCACCTAAAGTTGAGTACTCTCTAACAGAGATTGGTGAAACTATTAAACCTGTTTTAAAAGCATTGTGTAATTGGGGAATGCAATATTTAGATTTGGTGGAGTCTTAAGTAGTAATTAAAGCTAAAAGCGGTCTGGTATGGTTATTATCATTTCAGACTGTTTTTAATGCTCAACACTCCACTTTTTATGATATCTTGTCTATTCCTTCTGCCATCTCTTGTAACATATGTAGTAAATATTCCTTCTGCCTCCCACTCTTCCCTTTTAATATGCAGTGTATCCTTTCCATTTCCGGTATCTTATCCACTTGATCGTATAGCAGATACGATAATGATACATTGAGCGCATCTGAAATCCTCAAGAAATTTTCTAGTGACATCGTTCTTTTTCCGCTTTCAATCCGTTTTATAGAGTCCAGTGACAGATCTGCCCGTTCTGCAAGCTCTGCCTGTGTTAAACTTTCTCTTTTCCGGTATAATCTCAAGTTATCTGCAATAATATATCTTATATCCTTCATTCATCTATTCTCCATTCTAATTTATTTTTGAAATGAAGAACTGAGTGGAGGACCACGGATACAAACCCAGTCATAAAGCGTTATATTTTGACAAGCATAAAAAAAAGAATACATTATGTCAGGTCGCACCCTTTCATATGTATTCTTTCTCCGGTATGATTTTTTATTGAATTGGGATACCTCCTTATCCCATATGCCACTAACATAAAAATATACAATATACTTCTGTCCTATATTTACGCATAAAAACACATGCATGAGTTTCAAATATTGAATATCATATGTGTGTTTTTACAATTTACTATACAGATTGTCTACTGTATATTTTTAAGTTCATTACATTGGAAATAAATTGACCGAACCCTTTTCCCAAAAATATTGCCATATATGTAAGTTTCCACACACATATGGCAGCATTTTCTTCCGTACGCCAGCCTTCTTATCTGGAAAGCTTTTTTATTCCTGCCGGCTGCTTGGGCTGATGCAGACAATACATGCATCTGCTGTCCGCTGCTGCTTTTGCAGAATTAAGTGCCACTTTTCCCAAAATTGTTGCTGCAATATTTTTCTTTTTGCTGCCTACCATACAACACACCTCCCATTTCATTTTAATTGCAAGTATATCTTATTTTTCAGGTTTTTCCCCTTCAATGTTGAAATTCCGACACAGCATGTAATTTTTCCCCGCAATTATTTCCATACCGATATTAAATTTGTATATCTGTTTGAATTACCGCTATATGCGTATCCCATTTACACGGTTAGCTTGTTGGTCTATTTGGGACATTTATGTAAAAATGGTACATGAAAGGAAGTTGTACATATGGAAAATAATCGTATTCGTGAATTAAGAAAGAATTTATCCTTATCCCAAGAAGCCCTTGCCGAGAAAATCGGAACTACACAACAAGCGGTAAGCAGAATGGAAAACAACGCTAATGATATTCCTTCTGATTTACTCATAGAAATATCGAAACAGTTTAATGTTACCACCGACTACATACTTGGGATTTCAGATGTAAAACGTGATTATAACGGACAGTATCGTATGAACCAGGAAATGGATAGATGTTATGATATTGTCATTCGCTATCAGAATCTGACCGAAGTCAACCAAAAGACACTCCGATGCATACTTGAGCGCTTAGAGCAGGCGCAAAAGGAAAGCGGAGAAGGATCTGCAAAGGAAGAGAGGAAAAATGCTGAGAGTAGCAATATGTGATGATGATTTAAAATTTACCGGAGAAATTGAAACTCTGGTGTTTCAGGAAAGCCAGAAGCTGGGTATCCGTGTGGAAACCGAAGTATTCTCTGACGGCAAAACCCTTCTGAATAGCATTCAGAACGGTGAGCATTATCAACTTATATTTATTGACATTGAAATGGAGCAGGTAGACGGAATAACGGCTGCACGATGCATCCGTGAAATAGACCGGACCGTACTGCTAATTTATGTATCGGGCTATGACAACTATTTAAAGGAACTGTTTGAAGTAGAGCCATTCCGCTTTCTCTCTAAGCCTTTAAACCATGTCCAGTTTGCTCGTTATTTTAAGGAATCTTATAAACGCATCAATGAGACAGAAGTATTCTATCAATTTACATTCAACAAGGAAATTAGGAAAGTGCCTGTAAGAGACATTGTTTATTTTGAAAGCAATAACAGAATCGTTTATATCCACCTTAAGGACGGTTCCGATGAACATTTTTATGGAAAGCTCAATAATGTGGAAAAGGAACTGGTGGCAAGCAGGCAATATTTTCTGCGTATACACCAGTCTTTTTTAGTAAATTACGACTATGTTAAGAAAATGAATTTTTCTAATATTACTATCAGTTTCATGGGGAAAGAAATAGAATTGAAAATCAGCGAGGATCGGCAGAAGGACGTGCGCCAACAACTTTGTAAGATTGCAGGCGGAAAGGCGGTCATAGAAGAATGACGGAATATTTAACAATAATCCCCGAACTGCTCCTATCGCTGCTCCACCTTCTCATTATACGAAAATATATGAAAGTATTTTTGGGACCGGCAAATGAAAATTTAAAAAGCTGCATAGAATGGGGCATATATTATGTCTTTCTGGTCATAAACAATATCAATTCCATATTCCCGCCACATCTGCTATTGTTCGGGAATGTCCTGCTGATATATATGATCAGCTCAGCTACTCGCAAGAGGAGTATCAAACAGCGTTGTATATTTTCCTTATTGATATGTGCAGTATGGATGTTAGTGGAAGTTATTGTCATGATGATACTAATGTCTATGGGTTTTGATTCCAAAACGCTTCAGGATGCCGGAAGTTTCATATCCAAGATGTGTATGCTGCTGTTATCAGTAATCATAAGCCACTGCATCAAGGATAACCACTATTCCGAAATTCCTCTGCTTTACTTTTTAAGCATTTTACTGATACCAGTCAGCAGTATCTATATGATGCACCACATATTTCTTATTGCGGCTGTCCATAACGAATATATGATATTCTCCGTCACAGCGAGTTTCCTGCTGCTGATTGTAAACTATGTTATCTTTGAGGTCTACGACTGGATCAGCCGGAACGCTGAACTGCGTGGGCAAAACCGTCTGTATGCGCAGCAACTGGAACTTTGCAACCAACAGGCGGAAGAACGTGAGAGTCTCTACCTTGAAATCCGCAGATTGCGGCATGATTTGAAAAATCATCTCTCCAGTCTTCTCGGAATGGTTCAGACAGGACAGACCAGTGATGCAGAGAAATACATAATGCAAATGTTAGATGTCGGCGCCGGAGATCGTCCGGAGGAAATTTCCCGCAGCGGTAACATAGTCATTGATTCCTTAATCAATCATGCATATACTGCAGCACAAAAGGATAATGTACAGTTTAATGTCAATGTTCTTGTACCCGCTTCCCTTCCATTTGAAAGCGGACATTTAGCTATAGTTTTAGGAAACTTACTGGAAAACGCACTGGAAGCCTGCCGAAATATTTCAGACGAAAAAGGATTTATAAGCCTTGATATTTCCTATGCCAAAGACATCTTTCAGCTATGCATAAAAAACAACTATCAGGCAAAGCGCAAAAAAGATATTATTGGTCATTACATAACTACAAAGGGCGATAACATATATCACGGTCTCGGACTTTCATCCATAAACCATGCCATCGAAAATTATCACGGTCAAATGGATATAACGGACAATGACAATATATTTCAGGTTATTATTGTCATGTATGGATCATATTCAGAGAACGCTAAGTAGCATAGATTGATTTTGAATTTTAAAAAGGAGCTGTCATGGAGTATTTAGCGAAGAAATTAACCAATTACATATATGAAAAAAAGATAATTACTGAAGAATTAATTGAAATCTATCAGTACGGTTTTCAATGCTTTTTAGAGTTGTCTGTGAGTACCATATGCAGCATTATAATAGCGCTTTTTCTCGGTATGCTGCCTGAATGCCTTTTCTTTTTCCTGCTCTTTATCCCCATGCGCTCCTACGGCGGCGGCTTGCATATGAAAACATATTTTGCCTGCTTTATAGGCTCCTGCTTTATACTCACATTTTCCCTGTTGGCGGTAAAATATTTAACAATATCTATTCCAATCTCTTTTGCACTGTATCTGTTTGCCGCCATACTGATACTGGTCATTGGTCCGGTTGATCATCCAAATCGGGAAGTTGATGCGCAAGAAAACCGCACATTCATTAAGAGAACTTATTTTACGATGCTCATCAGCTTTTTCCTTGCTTTATTTTTCATCTTTACCCAAAACACAAGGTATATGTTCCTTCAGGCAATCGTATTTGTTTTTATATCTGCTACTTCCCTCATCGGACGCCTAATATACAAACAGACCTAACTTTCTTTTTGTAAGACAGCCTGTATTTTGTCCTGCCAGCTTAGAATATCCTGCTTATATTGGTCCCGCAGGCTGTCCGGCAGCTCGTCATCGAGTCTGCAAATATCATCATAATCTTTTCGTGGCAATAATTCCCTATTTTCATAAAACCACTGCCAACGCCAATTACGCAGTAGACTTTCCGCCATTCCTTCCGGGGAGGAAAATATTTCATCAACTATCATTGACCGGTTCTGCCCTTCCTCTTTGCTCAGCAAGCCAACCAAAGACACATATCCCACCTGATAGATATACGCAATATGGTAGTCCTTCGACTTTTCGAGGACATCTGAAAAAAGCTCTATCAATTCTTTATATTTATCCATTTCGCACTCTCCTTCGTCCAATACCGCAATGTGCGCAAGCCACATTTCACATGAATATAAGTTTTCAAGTCTTACTAAATTTATACAAACAGTTTAACCATTGTATAAATCTATAATCCTGAATTATTCACCGTTGTACGGTGAAAGCGGCTCAAAGTCACAAAGTTACTGTGTTTAAACTGTTTATTGCATTTCATTTGTTAAGTGAATAGAAAAAGAGCATCCAGTTGTGGTAAAATTAAGGTGTCGAATCTTA
>JBGVMW010000189.1:0-29935 GCA_045125095.1 Lachnospiraceae bacterium | reverse complement strand
TTCTGCAAGATATTTATCAATACGCGCACCGGCGTCTTCCTCATTTACACAAAAACGTTCCTGCTTCATTTTATTATCCTTTCATAACTATCATTCATAAGCGTTTGCGAAAGTAAAGGCCATCCGCAAATTGTCAGAATTGTTTTTGCAAATAGCTGCTTACTACATCGTCTATATTTGGCGCGCTCTCGCTCCCTTCAAACGTAGCGGACACTAAGGCTGTAAAATACACAGCCTAAGTGCCGACGTTTTCAGAGGGTCGCATATAGACGATGTAGCAAACAGCTATCTGTCACAAACAATTCTGACAATTCACTACTTTGTTGGCGTTTCGCAATTATCTAACAAGAATAAATAAAGAAAGGAATACGACAATGACAGACGAACAGATTGCAAGAATTAATGAATTGTATCATAAATCTAAAGCAGAAGGGCTTACAGAAGAAGAAAAAAAGGAGCAGAAGATGCTTCGTGAGCAGTACATTGCTACAATCCGCAATAGCGTGGTAAACCAGTTGAATAACATTTCCATCCAGAATGAAGATGGAACGGTTACTGACCTTGGAGAAAAATTTGGTAAAAAGGCGAATGACTAAGATAGAACAGAAAAAGAATTTACGAAAACAAATGCTGTCTGTTCGTGGCGATCTTTCAGAAGCATACAGAATACAGGCGTCAAAAAAAATATGGGAGAAGATTTATGAACTTCCTATGTACCAGAACGCAGAGACGGTGTATCTGTATTTATCCTATCAAAGCGAGGTAGATACGCTACAGCAGATTGCTAGAATTTTGCAGGACAAAAAGAAGCTTGCTGTGCCAAAAGTAACCAGTGAAAGACAGATGACTTTTTTCTATATTCGTGGTATGATGGACGTACGTTCCGGCTATCGGGGAATTTTAGAGCCGGTTACAACGCAGGAAGCAGATGGAACAGAGGGTATCTTGTTAGTGCCAGGAACTGCTTTTGATAAGAAATTATATCGCATGGGATATGGTGGTGGCTTTTATGATACCTATATGAAGCAGCATGCCGGTCTTTGTCGGATAGGCATGTCTTTTGCATGCCAGGTGGTGGAAGCACTTCCGTTAGAAGACCATGACGAAAGACTGACAGGTATTGTTACAGAAAATAGAACCCTATTCTGATTGTGTATACATGTGTGAGTGGCATATTGGAGTGGGTTTGCGCTGTATTAGGAAAGGAAAATGAAAATGGAATTACTAGAGATTGGAAAAGCTGCAAAACAGGCAGTTCCATATTTAAATCGTTTGCATACAGAAGAAAAAAATAAAGCACTTTTATGTGCAGCAGATGCTTTAGTGGCAAATGCAGCCACAATTATTAAGGCGAATGCAGTGGATATTGAAGCAGCAAAAGCCAACAATATGCCTGCAGGTTTGGTTGATCGTCTCCTTCTGACAAATGAGCGTATTGAAGCTATGGCAGTGGGACTTCGTCAGATTGTAGAGTTAGAAGATCCGATTGGTGAGGTGATGGACACGTTTGAACGCCCAAATGGTTTAAAGGTGATGCAGAAGCGTGTTCCGTTAGGCGTAGTAGGTATTATTTATGAATCCAGACCAAACGTGACAGCGGATGCCTTTGGTTTGTGCTTTAAGACAGGTAATGTGGTTATCTTAAAAGGCGGCTCGGATGCATTGCAGTCTAACATTGCCATCACAAAAGTGCTTCGTGATGCGTTAGAGAGTTGTCAGATTCCGGCAGATGCCATTCAGCTTATTACAGAGACAGACCGTGAAGTGACAAAGCAGTTTATGAAGATGAATGAGTATGTGGATGTGTTGATACCAAGAGGTGGTGCAGGGCTGATTCGTTCTGTTGTGGAGAACAGTACGATACCGGTAATTGAGACTGGTACCGGTAACTGTCATATTTTTATTGACGAATCAGCAGATATTGATATGGCTGTAAATATTATTATGAATGCAAAGACACAGCGTATTGGTGTCTGTAATGCCTGCGAATCCTTAGTGATTCATGAAAAGGTAAAAGATGCTTTGTTGCCTGCGTTAGAAAAAGCATTAAAGACAAAGGATGTAGAAATTCGTGGTGACGAGCAGGTAAGAGCAATTCTGCCATCTGCGATTGTAGCTACGGAAGAAGACTGGGGAACCGAATATTTAGATTATATTATTTCCATGAAAGTAGTAGGCAGTGTGGAGGAAGCAATTGACCACATCAATAGATACAATACAAAGCATTCTGAGGCAATCATTACAGAGGATGTTGCCAATGCAGAAAAATTCTTAAATGAAATTGATGCATCTTCCGTGTATTGGAATGCATCCACCCGTTTTACAGATGGATTTGAATTCGGTTTTGGTGCAGAAATTGGCATTAGTACCCAGAAGCTTCATGCAAGAGGACCAATGGGATTAAAAGCACTTACTTCTTACAAATATGTAATCTATGGAACCGGACAAGTAAGAGGATAAGTAAGAGGAAGGTTAGAACGTATGCTGAATAAAATAGAATTAGATACGATTGATATTACAGGAGAGGCACCGGTAACAGAGCCGGAGAGACAGTATTACTTTATGGCGAAGGCACGACAATATGTCAAAGCAGAAAGCGAAAAAGCTGGCAGACCTCTTACCTTTACTACAACGACTTTTGGGTGCCAGATGAATGCCAAGGATTCTGAGAAATTAGCCGGTATTTTAGAATTAATCGGTTATGTGGAAAATAATAACGAAGAGAACGCTGATTTCGTTATATACAATACCTGCACTGTTCGCGAAAATGCCAATCTTCGTGTTTATGGGCGATTGGGTCATTTAAACAACTGCAAGAAAAAGAATCCATATATGAAGATTGCGCTTTGTGGTTGCATGATGCAGGAGCCGGAAGTAGTAGAAAAGTTAAAGAAAAGCTATCGTTTTGTAGATATTATTTTTGGTACCCATAATATATATAAATTGGCAGAGTTGATTGTGACAAATTTTGAATCAGAGCGTATGTTGATTGATGTATGGAAAGACACCGATCAGGTGGTGGAAAACCTGCCAATAGAACGTAAGTTCCCGTTTAAATCCGGCGTGAATATTATGTTTGGCTGCAATAATTTCTGTAGTTACTGTATCGTGCCATATGTAAGAGGCAGAGAACGAAGCAGACAACCGGAGGATATTATAAAAGAAATTCGCCAGTTGGCGGCTGATGGCGTTGTAGAAATTATGTTGTTAGGGCAGAATGTAAATTCCTACGGTAAGACTCTTGCGGAGCCAATAAGTTTTGCAGAATTATTGCGTGAAATTGAAAAGATAGACGGCATTGAGAGAATTCGATTTATGACATCCCATCCGAAGGATTTGTCAGATGAATTGATTGAGGTAATGGCGTCATCAAAGAAGATTTGTCACCATCTCCATTTACCATTGCAGTCAGGAAGCACCGGGATTTTAAAGGTCATGAATCGCCATTATACAAAGGAACAGTTTCTGGAACTGGCTGGCAAAATCAGAACGGCAATGCCGGATATTGCATTGACAACAGATATTATTGTAGGATTTCCGGGCGAGACGGAAGAAGATTTTGCAGATACCTTAGAGGTAGTGGAAAAGGTGCAGTTTGATAATGCATTTACCTTTATTTATTCAAAACGTACGGGAACTCCGGCGGCTGCCATGGAGAACCAGATACCAGAAGAGGTGGTGAAGCCTCGTTTTGATAAGCTGTTAAAGTTAGTGCAGGATATTTCCAGAAAGCGTACGGCTGTATATGAAGGTACCGTTCAGAAGGTGCTGGTAGAGGAAGTGAATGAGCATGATGCTTCTCTTATGACAGGGCGTATGGAAAATAATTTGTTGGTGCATTTCCCGGGAGGTAGCGACCTGTTAGGTAAGATTGTGGAAGTGGAACTGACAGAATGCAAAGGATTTTATTATATTGGTAAAATCGTGTAAAAGGTATTGACAACTTTAAGAAACGGTGGTAACCTAATGTTGTTTCTAAGATGTAATGCGATGAAAAGGAATAGTACACTGATTCTTGATTTCAGAAAGCTGCTGGTTGATGTGAAGCAGTAGAGGGAATGATTGGAACTCGCCTTGGAGCTGCTGCCCGAAATCTTATGAGAGTAGACGCAGACGGAGCCCTACCGTTATAGAGGGAAGGATATAGCATGTATCCGTTGAGTGTGTGATTATCACAAAATTAGGGTGGTACCGCGTAAGTTGATTAGTTAACTTCCGTCTCTATGGCAATAAGCCGGGGATGGAAGTTTTTTTATATACTAGGAAATTACAACATTTTATTTTGTCACATAGTGACTGAATTTCCTAGTATATAAAATAGGATGTGCACTCACGCGAAATGTAGTATGTCGCAAGCGACCGGGCTCGGCGCGAGAGTTCTGAAAACAGTACTCTTTTCTTAATGATAATGGAGGTAAGTATGAAGAATTTTGAAAAGTATACCAGAGGATATTTTCTTCCACCAGAACCATGTTTTGAATGGACAAAAAAGGATTATATTGATAAAGCACCAACCTGGTGTAGTGTAGATTTACGAGATGGCAATCAGGCTTTGATTGTTCCTATGAGCTTAGAAGATAAGATTGCATTCTTTAAGCTTCTTGTGGAGATTGGATTTAAGGAAATTGAGATTGGGTTTCCGGCAGCTTCTGAAACAGAATATGCATTTACAAGAGCTTTAATTGAAAGAAAATTAATCCCGGATGATGTTACCATTCAGGTGCTGACACAGGCAAGAGAGCATATTATTAAGAAGACGTTTGAAGCATTAAAGGGCTGCAAGCGTGCGGTAGTGCATTTATATAACTCTACATCTGTGGCACAGCGTGAGCAGGTATTTAAAAAATCAAAAGAAGAGATTTTAAATATTGCAGTGGAAGGTGCAAAAATGTTAAAGCAGTTAGCGGACGAAACAGAGGGGAATTTCCTGTTTGAATATAGCCCTGAGAGTTTCCACGGAACAGAAGTGGAATACGCATTAGAAGTCTGCAATGGTGTATTAGACGTATGGCAGCCAACCGCAGATAAAAAAGTAATTATCAATCTTCCGGCAACGGTAGAGACAGCAATGCCTCATATCTATGCAAGCCAGATTGAATACATGAGCACACATTTGAATTATCGTGAAAATGTGGTGCTGTCGTTACATCCACACAATGACAGAGCATGCGGTGTTGCGGATGCAGAATTAGGTGTATTAGCAGGTGCTGACCGTATTGAGGGAACTTTATTTGGGAACGGTGAACGTACTGGTAATGTTGACATTGTTGCGCTTGCGTTAAATATGTATTCTCATGGCGTGGATCCGGAATTGGATTTTTCTGATATGCCAAAAATCTGCGAGTTATACGAGCGTGTCACAAACATGAAGATTAATGAAAGAAATCCATACAGCGGTTCTCTTGTATTTGCGGCATTTTCCGGTTCTCATCAGGATGCTATCGCAAAAGGCATGCAGTGGCGTAATGATTTTGACCCTGACCATTGGACTGTACCATATTTGCCAATTGACCCAACAGATGTAGGCAGAAACTATGATGCAGATGTTATCCGTATTAACAGCCAGTCAGGAAAAGGTGGTGTCGGTTATATCTTAGAGCAGAAATACGATTTACACCTTCCTGCAAAAATGCGTGAAGCTATGGGTTATGCAGCTAAGGGTGTGTCTGACCATGAGCATAAGGAATTATCTCCAGAAGAAATCTATGATATTTTTAAAGAAAATTTCATAGACAAAACAGAGCCATATGCGATTCCTGAATGTCATTACCGTCAGGAAAATGGTATCACTGCTATGGTTACCTCAACCTTCCATGGCAAGATGACACAGTCGACTGCATCCGGTAATGGTAGATTAGATGCAGTGAGCAACGCATTAAAAGCAACCTATGGTTTAAAATATACCATTACCTGTTATCAGGAGCATGCATTGAATATAGGTTCTAATTCTAAGGCAATTGCGTATGTAGGTATTACTATGGAAAATGGAGATACCTTCTGGGGTGCTGGTGTACACGAAGATATTATTATTGCTTCTATTGGAGCATTGCTGACTGCAATCAATAATAGCATCTAAAAATAACACAAAAAAATTGTTGGATTTGACAAAGTTTTAGAAAAAATTAATAAAAAGTTTCTTTTTCGATAATCCTCTCTTGAAAATTGTAATAAATAGGAATAATATTAGATCTTGTGATTTTGTATTTTTTCTAATTAATTTACAATGCAAGAGAGGATTTTACTATTATGGAAAAAGAAAAATTGAAACCGAAATTGTTTTCTGTTATGAAAACCTATACCAAGGAGCAGTTGGTAAAGGATGTGATTGCCGGTATTATCGTTGCCATTATTGCGCTTCCTTTGTCAATTGCTCTTGCACTGGCATCTGGTGTTAGTCCGGAGCAGGGTATTTACACAGCTATTATTGCAGGATTTTTAATTTCCTTCTTTGGTGGAAGTCGTGTACAGATTGCAGGACCAACAGCTGCATTTGCATCGATTGTAGCTAGTATTGTTGCCAGAAACGGAATGGATGGCTTGATTATGGCTACCTTGTTAGCTGGTATTATGTTAATACTTATGGGTGTATTTCGTTTGGGAAGCCTGATTCGTTTTATCCCATATACAATTACAACAGGATTTACTTCCGGTATTGCAGTAACCATTGCCATTGGTCAGTTAAAAGATTTCTTTGGTGTGACTTTTGAAAAATCACCGATTGAAACAACTGGTAAGCTGGCAGAGTTTTTGGGGAATATTGAAACTATGAATATCTGGGCATTTGTAATTGCTGCGATTTCACTGGCAATTTTAATTTTCTGGCCAAAGATCAATAAACAGATTCCTGGTTCGCTGATTGCGGTTATCGTTGGTGCTGCTATTGTAAAGATTGCTGATTTACCTGTAAATACTATTGGTAGTCTGTATACCATTTCTAATGACCTTCCAGCATTCCATATGCCGGATATTACATTTGAATCTATTCGAAGCGTATGGTCCGATGCATTTACAATTGCAATACTGGCTGCAATTGAATCATTATTATCCTGCGTAGTTTCTGATGGTATGATTGGAAGCAGACATCGTTCTAATATGGAATTAGTGGCACAGGGTATTGGTAATATGGGTTCTGCTTTGTTCGGTGGTATTCCTGCAACAGGTGCCATTGCCAGAACAGCTGCCAATGTAAAAAATGGTGGTCGTACACCAATCGCCGGTATGGTACATGCAGTTGTGCTTTTGTTAGTTTTAGTGGTGCTTATGCCATATGCAGCGTTGATTCCAATGCCGACAATTGCTGCGATCTTAATGATGGTTGCTTACAATATGTCTGAGTGGAGAGAATTTGTTGATTTGTGTAAGACAGCGCCTAAGAGTGATATTATCGTATTAGTGCTTACCTTTGCATTAACAGTTATTTTTGACTTAGTAGTAGCAATTGAGGTTGGTGTGGTATTAGCAGCTTTATTATTTATGAAGCGTATGAGCGATGTAACAGAAGTTCAGGGCTGGAAATATGTAGATGAAGCAGATGATCCAATGAGCATTAATCTGCGCAAGGTACCTAAGAACACACTTGTATATGAAATATCAGGACCAATGTTCTTTGCTGCAGCAGACAAATTCTTAAGAATTAACATATCACCTGAGACCAATACAGTTATTCTCCGTATGCGCAGCGTACCTGCATTAGATGCAACTGCACTTCACAATATGCAGAAGTTTTATGAAAGATGTAAGAAGAATAATATTACATTAATTTTGTCCCATGTGGTTGAACAGCCATATCATGCAATGGAAAAGGCTGGCTTTGTGGAATTAGTGGGAAAAGAAAATTTCTGTAAAAATATTGATGCAGCATTGGAGAGAGCAGAAAGCTTGAAATAAAATAAAAATAATGATATAATACTTCCGGTTTTTGGACCGGCTTTGAAAAGCTTCCTGAACAAGGAGGCTTTTTCGTTGTGAATGATAATAAGCCGTTTTCGGTAGAATGAGAGGTAAACATGGCACAATTGACACCAATGATGGCGCAGTATGTAAAAACAAAAGAAGAATATAAGGACTGTATTCTTTTTTATCGTCTGGGCGATTTTTATGAAATGTTTTTTGATGATGCGCTGACTGCTTCGAGAGAGTTGGAAATCACATTGACGGGTAAGGATTGTGGTCTGGAGGAGCGTGCGCCTATGTGCGGAATTCCTTACCATGCAGTTGAAGGATATTTAAATAAATTAGTAGGAAAAGGCTATAAAGTTGCTATCTGTGAACAGACAGAAGATCCAAAGGCATCGAAAGGATTGGTAAAACGTGAGGTGGTGCGTATTGTCACACCGGGTACGAATCTGAATGCTAGTGCGTTAGAAGAAGGAAAAAACCAGTATTTAGTTTGTATTGTGCGATTTGATGACAAGTTTGGATTGTCGGCTGCTGACATCAGTACCGGAGAATATTTTGTGACGGAGTTGGACACAGAGAAGAAATTAATGGATGAAATTTTTAAATTTGCACCGACAGAAATTATTTCCAACCAATCACTTCTTTTAAGCAGCTTGAATTTAGACAACATGAAACAGCAGATTGGCTCTGTTGTTTACACATTGGATGATTGGTATTTTGAGGATGATTCCTGTCGTAAGCTTTTGAAAGAACATTTTAAGGTTCAGAATTTAGATGGCTTTGGTTTAGGAGATTATGATTGTGGTGTGATTGCAGCAGGTGCATTGCTGCAGTATTTATATGAAACACAGAAAAATGAACTCGGTCATATGACAACCTTACAGACTTATTCCATTGGAAAGTATATGGTGTTAGACAGTGCAACAAGAAGAAATCTTGAACTGACAGAAACCCTTCGTGAAAAGCAAAAGAGAGGTTCCTTATTATGGGTGTTAGACAAGACGAAAACGGCTATGGGAGCAAGAAAACTTCGTACTTATATTGAACAGCCTTTGATTGATAAAGAGGAAATCGAGAACCGATATGATGCGGTGGATGAATTAAAGGACAATATGATTCTTCGAGAAGAAATTAGGGAGTACTTGCAGCCAGTGTATGATTTGGAACGTTTAATCAGTCGTATCAGCTATAAGACGGCGAATCCTCGTGACCTTCTGGCGTTCAAAACCTCCCTGTCGATGTTGCCTTCGATTAAATACTTGCTTCATACTGCAAGTAGCAGCTGGCTTACTCAGATTAACGAGGAGATGGACAGTCTGGAAGACATCTGTCAGTTGGTAGAAGATGCTATTGATGAAGATGCACCGATTACCATTCGGGAAGGGGGCATCATTAAAAATGGCTTCCATGAGGAGATTGATGAACTGCGTAGGGCAAAAGTAGAAGGAAAGTCATGGCTTGCGAAATTAGAAGCCGAAGAGCGGGAAAAGACTGGCATTAAGAACATGAAGATTAAATTTAACAAGGTGTTTGGATATTATCTTGAGGTTACAAAAGCCAATCTTTCCATGGTTCCGGATTATTATATAAGAAAACAGACATTGACAAATGCAGAGCGTTACATCACACCGGAATTAAAGGAACTGGAGGATAAAATCTTAGGCTCAGAAGAAAAATTAATCTCATTGGAGACAGAACTTTTTAATACGGTGCGTGATACCATTGCGGCAGAAGTGATTCGAATTCAGAGTACAGCCCATGCCATTGCAAGACTGGATGTGGCAGCGTCTTTAGCAGCGGTAGCGGAGCAACAGAATTTTGTTCGTCCAAAGGTAAATGAAAAAGGTGTCATTGACATTAAAGGTGGACGTCATCCTGTAGTTGAGAAAATGTTGCAGAATGATTTGTTTGTAGACAATGATACTTATTTAGATAATCATAAAAATAGAATTTCTATTATTACAGGACCAAACATGGCAGGTAAATCTACTTATATGCGCCAGACAGCATTGATTGTGTTAATGGCACAGATAGGAAGCTTTGTACCTGCAACCTCTGCCAAAATCGGTATTGTAGACCGTATCTTTACCCGTGTAGGTGCTTCGGATGATTTGGCTTCCGGTCAAAGTACATTTATGGTAGAAATGACAGAGGTTGCCAATATTTTAAGAAATGCCACAGCCAACAGTCTCCTGGTGTTGGATGAAATTGGTCGTGGAACCAGTACCTTTGATGGTTTGAGTATTGCCTGGGCAGTTGTGGAGCATATCAGCAATCCGAAAATACTTGGCGCAAAAACATTGTTTGCCACCCATTATCATGAACTATCTGAATTAGAGGGTAGTATTGATGGCGTAAATAATTACTGCATTGCTGTAAAAGAACGTGGCGATGATATTGTGTTTTTAAGAAAAATTGTCAGAGGCGGTGCCGATAGAAGTTATGGTATTCAGGTTGCGAAATTAGCCGGTGTACCGGATTCTGTCATTGAGCGTGCGAAAGAAATTGCAGCAGAATTAAGTGAAGCGGATATTTCTGTGAAAGCAAAGGATATTGCTAACTCCAGAAAGCCGGTAGAGCGTGTGGCAGATGTGGAAGCGGAACAAATCAGTTTCTTTGATACGGTAAAGGATGAGGACATCTTGAGGGAATTGGAGGAAATTGATATTTCCAATATGACACCGATTGATGCCATGAACGCCTTATATAAGTTGCAGAATAAAGTGAAGAACAGATGGTAAGCTAAAAGGAATGTGCAAATATGGGAAAAATAGCAGTATTAGACCAACAGACAATTGATAAAATTGCAGCAGGAGAAGTGGTTGAGCGACCATTATCTGTAGTAAAGGAGTTAGTGGAAAATGCCATTGATGCAGGTGCTACGTCTGTGGCAGTGGAGATTAAGGATGGCGGTATCTCTCTGATACGAATTACAGATAACGGTGCAGGTATTGAAAGAGAGCAGGTGCCAACTGCATTTCTACGCCATGCCACCAGCAAAATCCGAAGTGCAGAGGATTTAGTGTCTATCAGCTCATTAGGGTTCCGTGGTGAGGCGTTGTCCAGTATTGCAGCGGTGGCACAGGTGGAACTGATTACAAAGACTGCCGGAGCCTTTTCAGGAACCAGATACCAGATTGATGGTGGGGTGGAAAAAAGTATAGAAGATATTGGTGCACCGGATGGAACTACCTTTTTAGTGCGCAATCTTTTTTACAATGTGCCTGCACGAAAGAAGTTTTTGAAAACAGCACAGACAGAAGGCTCTTATATTGGTGAACTGATGGAACGCCTGGCTTTATCCCGACCGGATATTGCGTTTAAATTCATTCAAAATAACCAGACAAAACTGCACACCTCCGGGAATACCCGTTTGGCTGATATTATTTACCATATTTACCATAGAGAGATTGCAGCAAATCTGATACCTGTGTTTGGACAAATGCCGGGTGTTAAGCTGGAAGGATTTATTGGGAAGCCGGTTGTGTCCAGAGGGAATCGAAATTATGAAAATTATTTTGTAAATGGACGCTATGTAAAGAGTAAGATTATTGCCGGGGCAATTGAGGAATCCTATAAGGAATATATGATGCAGCATAAATACCCATTTACGGTGTTACATTTGACTATTGATGGAGAACTGTTAGATGTAAATGTGCATCCGCAGAAGATGGAGCTTCGCATCAGCAATCCGGAACAAATATATGCTTTTATTAAAGATACACTGTATCAGGCACTGCATAAAAAGGAGCTGATACCACAGGTGGAATTTGGCAAGGAAACGCCTCAAAAGAAGCAGACTGTGGTACAGAAACCGGCACCGGAACCATTTGAGAAGAAACGGTTAGAGAAAAGTAACGCATCTTCCTTGGTAAAGGAACCGGCACCGGCGTATGCACCGAAGGCGGAACAGACTATCATAAATAGGATAGGTAAGCAGGATGATGGACTGGCAAAAAAACAGGCAGTTTCTTCAATAGAAACTGCCACTGCAACAGTTGAACCAGCTATGGGGCTAAAGTCGGTACCGGTAAAGCCCGTAATTCATAGTCTTGTTGGACCGGAAAATGAACCTGTAGTGTCGAAAGCGGTAACTAAGCTGCCTGCTGAAACAAAATCGATTCCGGTAACAGAACCGGAGCATGACGTGACTGAGCCGGTGGAAAAACCGGCAGAAGCCCCGGAATTCACTCCGCAAGGTGAGCAGATGGAATTGTTTGAATCGCGACTGATATCCGAAGAATCCAGAAAACGCCATCGTGTCATTGGTCAGTTGTTTGACACTTACTGGCTGGTTGAATTCGAAGACAAGTTGTTTATTGTAGACCAGCATGCGGCTCATGAAAAAGTACTGTATGAAAAGAACATGGAGCTTCTTAGAAACAAAGAACATTCCTCACAGCTTATCAGTCCACCGATAATATTAAGTGTATCCATGCATGAGGAAGAAGTATTAAACAAGCATATGGACGCCTTCCAATCATTAGGATTTAAGATTGAGCATTTTGGAGGGCGTGAATATAGTGTATGTGCCGTTCCTATGAATTTGTATAATTTGAATGCAAATGATATTCTTATGGAAATGTTAGATTCTCTTGCTGCGGATAATTTAAGCACCGGTTCACAGATTGTATTGGAAAAATTAGCATCCATGTCATGTAAAGCAGCAGTGAAAGGTAATCATGCCATGTCCATGCAAGAGATGGAGGCATTAATGGATCAATTACTAAAATGTGAGAATCCTTATAATTGTCCTCACGGAAGACCGACGATTATTTCCATGACAAAATATGAGTTAGAAAAGAAATTTAAGCGTATTGTGTAATTTAATACGAATAAAAAGTAGATACTGTAAGTGCACCAAATCGCTTACAGATTTCGATGCTGCAAAAGCAGCAGGATGGAGTTGATTATGAAGGAATTACCACTTGTAATCTTAGCAGGTCCTACAGCGGTGGGGAAAACGGATACGTCCATTGCACTTGCCAAAGCCATTGGAGGTGAAATTATTTCTGCGGATTCTATGCAGGTTTACAAATATATGGATATTGGATCCGCAAAAATTACAAAAGAAGAAATGGAGGGCGTACCCCATTATCTGGTTGATATGATAGAACCTGCTGAGGAATTCAACGTGTGCCGTTTTACTTCCATGGCGAAAGAAGCAATGGCACAGATTTATGCAAAAGGAAAGATACCCATTCTGGTAGGAGGAACAGGCTTTTACATTCAAGCAGTTCTCTATGATATTGATTTTACAGAAACAAACGAGGACTCTGCTTTTCGGGAAGAATGTGATGCATTTGCAAAGGAGCATGGTGCACAGGCGCTCCACGATAAGCTTCGTGAAGTAGATGAGGCTTCGGCGGAGGCAATCCATGCTAATAATGTAAAACGTGTCATTCGTGCCTTGGAATACCATCATCAGACGGGGCGAAAGATATCCGAACATAATGAGGAAGAAAGGCGAAAAATTTCTCCATACAATGCCTGCTATTTCGTGCTAAATGACAGACGGGATATTGTCTATGAGCGAATCAACTATCGCGTAGACAAAATGATAGAAGCAGGCTTAGTAGAAGAAGTACAATCACTAAAAGATAGGGGCTGTAAGAAAGGTATGGTATCTATGCAGGGCTTAGGCTATAAAGAAATCCTTTCCTATTTAGATGGAGACTGCACCTTAGAAGAGGCTGTAGAAATCATAAAAAAAGAAACACGCCATTTTGCAAAACGCCAGCTCACCTGGTTTCGTCGTGAGCCGGATGTAGTATGGGTGCAGAAAGATATCATTGGACGCGATAAAGAATCCTGTGTATCGTTCATGTTAGACGAATTGAAAAAACGTGATATAGTGTAGTAACGTAGTTGTTTCAAATACGATGTACTAGCAAAGGAGAGAAAAACTATGATGGAAGAAATGTATCTCTCTGCTGGGATCAGCAGAGAAGTATTTGAGTTTGGACAAAAAATAGAACAGAAATTAGAAAGCCGTTTCAAAGAATTTCAGGAAAACGTAGAATACAACCAGATAAAAGTAGTTCGTGCTATGCAGAAATGCAAAGTAAGCGAAGCCTGTTTTTGTACGACGACAGGCTATGGCTATAATGATTTAGGACGAGATACGTTAGAGGAAGTATATGCAGAGGTATTTTGTGCAGAATCTGCATTAGTGCGTGCCCAGATAACCTGTGGAACCCATGCTCTTGCTGTTGCGTTATCTGCAAATCTACGTCCGGGAGATGAATTACTTTCACCGGTGGGAAAGCCATACGATACCTTAGAAGAAGTAATTGGTATACGCGAATCAAAAGGCTCCCTCGCAGAATTCGGAATCACCTATCGTCAGGTAGATTTGTTAGAGGATGGTGAATTTGATTACGAAGGCATTAAAAATGCCATCAATGAGCGTACAAAAATGGTAACCATACAGCGTTCGAAAGGATATCAGACGCGTCCAACCTTATCTGTTGACCGTATTGGTGAATTAATTGCATTTATAAAAAATATCAAACCGGACATAATTTGTATGGTAGATAATTGTTATGGAGAGTTTGTAGAGAAGAAAGAGCCTACAGAAGTGGGAGCAGACTTAATAGTAGGTTCCCTGATTAAGAATCCGGGCGGTGGACTGGCACCGATTGGCGGTTATATTGTAGGAAAGAAAGAGTATGTAGAAAATGCAGCATACCGTTTGACTTCACCGGGACTTGGAAAAGAAGTAGGTGCATCCCTTGGTGTAACGGGTACGTTTTTACAGGGACTTTTCCTTGCACCGTCCGTCGTAGGTGGTGCCTTAAAAGGTGCCGTGTTTGCAGCAAATATTTACGAATCATTAGGATTTCCGGTTATTCCAAATGGAACAGAAAGCCGTCATGATATTATTCAGGCAGTGACTCTTGGAACGGCAGAGGGTGTAGTTGCATTTTGTCAGGGGATTCAGGCAGCAGCACCGGTTGACAGCCATGTTACACCAGAGCCTTGGGCAATGCCGGGCTATGATAGTGATGTGATTATGGCAGCAGGAGCCTTTGTGTCCGGTTCTTCTATCGAATTAAGTGCAGACGCACCAATTAAAGAGCCATATGCCGTATATTTCCAGGGTGGACTTACTTATGAACATGCAAAATATGGTATATTAATGTCCTTGCAAAAAATGAAAGACAAAGGACTTGTAACATTATAAATGATATTGTCGAATTTTCTTAAGATGTTTGAAACATTGAAAAAATTGTATACAAGTTCTTTTAATTATGCTATTCTATATGTTGATAATTCGTGTGGCAATAGAAAATTTTTCCACATGATAACTGCTTAGTTTACATAAAATAATTATGTAAACGAATAGAATGAACTCCATGAATCGTGTATCGCTTACTGTAAGAATTTACAGCTCAGGTGATTCATTTCATCTTTGGCCGGATAGAATGAATATTTGAGAAAAGGGGAATACATAAAGATATGGTAACGCATACTATTACTATGAAAGAGATGCCAAAAGAAGAACGCCCATATGAAAAATGTATCCGGTATGGTGCAGAATCATTAACAGATGTGGAGCTGTTTGCGGTGTTGCTTCAGACTGGTACAAAGGGAAAAAGTGCGTTGGATGTCAGCCGTGAAATACTTACGGATGACAATGGAAAGATAAGCCTGAAAAAATTCAGGAGGATGGAATACAAGGATTTCTGCAAAATAAAAGGCATAGGTTCGGTGAAAGCAGTACAGTTAAGCAGCATCAATGAGCTGACGAAGCGATTGTCAAGAATACAGTATAAAAAGTTGCCACGCTTCACATCACCGGAGGATATTGCTTCCTTTTATATGGAAGAATTACGTCATGAACAGCAGGAGAATTTGGTTCTTGTAATGTTGAATAACAAAATGGAGTTACTAGGCTCTAAGTTGATGTTCAAAGGAACGGTGAATGCCTCGCTCATTTCTCCACGAGAGATTTTTTTGGAAGCATTGCATAAAGAAGCCGTTTACATTGTGCTGATTCATAATCATCCAAGTGGAGACCCCACACCAAGTAATGAAGACATTCAGGCAACAAGGCGTGTGAGGGAATCAGGAAAATTACTAGGAATTCAACTTGCTGACCACATTGTGATTGGCGATGGAACATACATGAGTATGAAAGAAAATACGATTTTATAAATTGAAAGGGGAACTGAACGTGTCAGTAAATAGTTTCGGAATTGATTTAGGTACCAGCAATATTAAATTATATAATTTAGCAGAGGACAGCATTTTAAATCAGAAAAATATGATTGCTATCCGCAATAAAAAAAGCTTATTCGCCATTGGTGATGAAGCTTATGAAATGTTTGAAAAAGCACCAGGGAATATTCATATTTCCTATCCATTAAATAATGGTGTAATCGCAAATATTAACAGCATGCAGATATTGCTGAAAGAATTTTTAAAGATTTCTACCAATAATGTACTGCGTCCTGCGGATTATTATATTGCAGTTCCTTCTGATATTACAGAAGTAGAGCGCCGTGCATTTGGTGATTTGATTAAAAGTGCAGGACTTAAGCCAAAGAAGATTTATACAGTAGAGAAAGCAATAGCAGATGCTGCTGGTCTTGGTGTGAATATGAATGATGCAACTGGTATTATGGTTGTAAACATTGGTGCCGAAACAACAGAAATTTCTGTTATTTCATTAGGTGGTGTGGTAATCAGCCGTTTAATCAAAGCAGGTGGTGTTAAGTTTGATGAGGCAATCCAGAGCAGTATCCGACGCAATTATAATCTGATTATTGGCGATAAATCTGCTGCTAACATTAAGCACCAGTTGGCAAGTGCGATTCCGGAAGATGACGGATTGACTGGTACCGTATGCGGTCGTGATGTGGTAACCGGACTTCCTCTTGAGATTGCTATCCCATCCCAGATTGTATATGAAGCATTGAAAGAGCCACTGCATGCAATTATGGATGCCATAAAGGTGATTTTAGAGCGTACACCACCGGAATTCGCAAGAGATATAATCAAATCCGGTGTTTATGTTACTGGTGGTGGTGCCATGGTGCGGAACCTGCCACAGTTTATTACTGAGTCTACCGGATTACCGGTTAATATCTGTGAAAATCCATCAGAAAGCGTTGCAAGAGGGCTTGCAAATATTATGAAAAACAATGATTATCGTTATCTGGCTTATAATATCAAGGATATTACAGGTTCCGGAAATTAATAATAGGAATGATGCGAAATGAAAATAAAATGGTTTAAAAGAAAACAGAAACTTACAATTCCAAGTAAATATATTTTATTAGGGCTTTCTGTTGTCTGTGCCATCTTTGTTGCTGTGTCCGCTTTTGCTGGCAGAACAAGTGGTCCTTTGCGCAGTGCTGCAGGTGTTGTGCTGGTTCCTATGCAGAAAGGAATCAACGAGATAGGCCGCTGGTTTTCAGACCGTCGTGATGATTTGCAACAGTTACACAGTGTGATGGAGGAAAATGAAGCCCTCAAGGCACAGGTAGAGGAGTTGAAGACAGAAAACAGTGTACTTTTACAGGACAAGTATGAATTAGACCGCTTACGCCAGCTTTTTGAACTGGATCAGAAGTATTCTGATTATGAAAAAGTTGGTGCAAGGGTAATTGGTAAGGAGCCGGGGAACTGGTTTCATACCTTTATGATTGATAAAGGTAGCGATGATGGTATAAAGGTAGATATGAATGTAATTGCCGGCAGTGGTCTGGTAGGACGCGTGATTGATGTTGACAACCATTCAGCTACTGTATTATCCATTATTGATGATTCCAGCAATGTCAGTGGTTCTGTGCTGAACACTTCAGACAATTGTGTGATAACAGGTGATTTGCAGCTTATGAATGAGAATAAAATTAGTTTCAGTAAGCTGAGTGACGAGAAAGATCAGGTAAAATCAGGTGATAAGATTATTACTTCGAATATAAGTGATAAATATCTTCCCGGTATTTTGATTGGTTATATTGATGGTATTGAATATGATTCCAATAATCTGACAAAATCGGGAACCCTGATTCCGGCAGTTGACTTTATGCATTTAGAAGAAGTGTTGGTGATTTTAGAATTAAAGTAGGTAGGAGAGGATATGAGAAGAACGATTGTGCTTGCACTTTTGATAATAGTATGTTTCGTATTACAGTGTACTTTCTGTCAGGCAGTATCTTTGGCTTACATAGCACCTAACCTGCTAATGATTCTGATTTCCTCTTTTGGGTTTATGAGAGGAAAAACAGAAGGATTGCTGATTGGATTTTTTTGTGGTTTGCTAGTTGATATATTTTTTGGACATTTGATAGGATTAAATGCATTCACATATATGTTGATTGGGTATCTGAATGGAATATTTAATCGCATATTCTACGACTTGGACATCAAAATGCCATTGCTTATGGTGTTCTTAAGCGAGTTGGCATATAGTGGAATTGTATTGGTGTCTCAGTTTGTCTTAAGAGGAAGATTTCAGATTGGTTATTACTTTGAACATGTTATCATTCCTGAAATTACATATACTCTGTGTGTGACACTTTTACTGTACCGGGTTTTTTATGCAATTAATAAGTGGCTTGAGAAGTTTGAGAAAAGAGGTGATTCTACCGTTGCTTAAGGATTTAAAGAATTTAATAATCAGCATTCTTACTTCCAGACTGACGATTGTCGTTGTTATTATGTGCGCATTAGGTGGATTAGTTATTGCTAGATTATTTGAATTGCAGATTGTAAATGGAGAAGAATATCTGGATAATTTTACCTTGAGTATTGAACGGGAACGATCATTGGAAAGTACACGAGGCAAGATTTATGATAGAAATGGAAAACTGTTGGCGTATAACGAATTAACGTATGCAGTTACTATGGAGGATGTGTACGATTCCGGAAGCGCTAAGAATGCAGAAATGAATGCTGATATTCTTAATATGATAGAAATACTGGAATCCAACGGCGATTCGATTATCAGCGATTTCAAAATTGTATTAAATAATGGAAATTATGAGTTTACCGTAGATGGTACAGAGTTGTTACGTTTTAAGGCAGATATCTATGGATATAGCAAGATTGATGATTTAGAGGAAGACGAACGCAATGCATCTGCCGAAGATATCATCAACCATTTAGGTGGCAGGAAATATTTTGGAATTGGTGCTTATGTAGGCGAAGAAAAGAAAGAATTCGTAGTTGGAGAAGGATATACAAAGGAGCAGGTGCTGAAGCTGATTAATGTGCGCTATGCCATGTACCTCAACCGATTCCAGAAATATGTTGCAACTACGGTTGCTTCTGGAATTTCGGACGAAACAGTGGCAAAACTTTCTGAGCATTTAGATCAACTGCCAGGTGTTACGATTGAAGAACGGACGGTACGAAAATATGCAGATAGTGAATACTTTGCACATATTATTGGATATACCGGTAAGATCTCACAGGATGAATTAGAGGAATTGCAGGAATCTGACAGTTCCTATGATTTGAATGATTTTGTTGGTAAGTCCGGTATTGAAAAAGTAATGGAATTAGAGTTGCAAGGCGAAAAGGGGTACGAAAAGGTATTTGTAAACAATATGGGTAAGGTAATCGACGTGCGTGAGCGTGTGGAATCTACCGTTGGTAATGATGTGTATCTGACCATTGATGCAGATTTGCAGAAAGCAACTTATGATATTATTGAGCAGGTATTAGCAGGTATTCTCGTTACAAAAATTCAGAATATAAAAAGCTTTGATGAAAATACACGAGAAGTTCAGATTCCGATTTATGATGTGTATTTTCAGATGTTTAATAATAATTTAATAGATTTTGAACATTTGTCTTGCGATGAAGCTAAGGCTACGGAAAAGGCTGTCTATGCTACGTATGCAGCAAAAGAAGAATCCGTTTTGCGCTGGATAGAAGAGCAGTTACGGTGTGAGAATCCTACGCCGTATAAACAGTTATCAACAGAACAACAGATATACGAAAGCTTTGTAGTAAATATGCTTGAAAAAAATAATCTGAATATTTTGCAGGACAGTAAGATAGATAAAACGGATGAGATTTATAAGGCGTGGAACAATGAAACAATCAGTATGCAGGAATATCTCCTTCATGCAATTGAAAAAAACTGGATTTCCATTACGGATATTAATGTTACAAGCAAGTATTCTGATTCCCAGGAAATTATGGATGCGTTAATAGCGTTTGTCCTTGATAAACTAAAGCAGAATAATACCATTGTTGACTTATCGGGCGACTATACTTCATTTTCTAAAAAGGTTATTAAATATTTGATTGCCGGTGATCGTATTACTGGAAGTCAGGTGATACACATTATGTATGAACAGGGATTTTTTCCGGCAGATGATGAAGATAAAAAAGATTTTGAAAGTGGTGTGATTTCCGCTTACAGTTTTATGATTCGAAAAATCAGTAATCTGGAAATTACACCGGCACAGTTAGCCTTGGATCCATGTTCAGCAGCATGTGAAATTACAGATCCTAAGACGGGGGATGTGCTTGCATTGGTTTCTTATCCAAGCTATGATAATAACAAGCTGGCAAACAATATTGATTCTAACTATTACAGCACCTTGCTTAATGATTTATCAAAACCATTGTACAATAGTGCCACACAACGAAAGTCGGCGCCTGGTTCTACATTTAAACCAATCTCCTCTATTGCCGGATTGGAAGAAGGTGTCATCAATACTTCCACTAAAGTGAAGTGTACTGGTATCTTTGATGCGATTACGCCATCGGTTAAATGTTGGATTTATCCAAGTGGCTCTCATGGCAGCTTAAATGTTGAAGGTGCAATTGAGAATTCTTGTAATGTGTTTTTTAATGAAGTGGGCTTCCGGCTTGGCCTTCAAAATGGAAAGTATAATAGTGTATATTCCTTAAGCAGATTGCGAAAGTATGCAGATATGGTTGGACTGACAAGTTTATCAGGACTGGAAGTGGCGGAGTCCGAGCCGAATTATGCAGAAAAGGATGCAGTCCGTGCTGCAATGGGACAGGATACACATAACTATACAATTTCACAGTTAGGACGTTATGTAAATACAATTTCTAACAAGGGAACCTGTTATGATTTGACATTAATTGACCGTGTAACAAATGCAGAAGGTATTACAATTAAGGAAAACAATGCTGAAGTGGTGAGCCAGATGGACATTGCAGATTCCACATGGAAAGCAGTATATAATGGTATGGAGAAAGCGGCTTCTGGTTATCATGCTTTGGAGACGATTAATGAAACGATTACCGTTGCCGGAAAAACCGGTACGGCGCAGGAAGCTACAAATAGACCAAACCATGCGTTATTTGTGGGATTTGCACCGAGTGATAATCCGGAAATAGCTGTTGCAGTACGAATTTTTAATGGATATACATCCTCCAATGCAGTGGAAATCGCAAGTGATATTTTCAGTTATTATTTCAAATTGGATGGAAGTGAAAATATTGTGGATGGAACAGCTGCACAGATTTCAGGTCAAACCATTGGTGACTAGTTTTTTTAATTTACAAAGGTAGGTGTCAACAGAATGAATAATTTGGTAGTATTAAAGCATCATAATTATGGATTTACTATTAAGATGGACCCGGATGCTCCATTTGAGGATGTTTTAGCAGAAATACGAAAGAAGTTTTCTGAGTCATCAAAATTTTTTAAAAATGCAAAGATTGGAATTGCTTTTGATGGCAGGGAATTGACAGAAGAAGAAGAAAGATGTATTCTAAATAATATTTCTGACTGTTCTTCGGTAGAAGTTGTCTGTGTTCTGGCAAAAGATGCATTTACAGAGGAAGTATTTAAACAGGCTGTGGAAGCTACAGATAAGCCATTGCCGGAGATTACCGCTTCTGATAATTCCGATGGACAATTTTACCGTGGAACATTACGTTCCGGACAAGTCTTTGAGGCGCAGGCAAGTGTGGTGATTCTTGGTGATGTGAATCCGGGTGCAACAGTGGTTTCCACAGGAAATATTGTAGTACTTGGTTCGCTGAAAGGTTATGCGTTTGCTGGTTGCAATGGCAATCAGAGCGCATTTGTTGTTGCAATGGAGATGCTACCTGTACAGATTCGGATTGGAAGTGTCATTGCGCGTTGTGCAGATGGAAACTCAAAAAAGAAAAAGAAAAAAAATGCCATAGAGCCAAAAATTGCTTTTGTGGAGGATGACAATATTTATATTGAACCGGTTAGCCGGGAAATTATCCATGATATGAGTATTAGCTCGTAATGTTTGTTTATCATAATGTTATATTATTAATGATATATAAATAATTTTGAAACAGCCAAAAGGCAGAAAAGAGGGAAAAATGAGCGAAGTAATTGTTATCACATCAGGAAAAGGTGGTGTAGGTAAGACAACTACAACAGCGAATGTAGGTACAGGTCTTGCAAAACTTGATAAAAAGGTTGTATTAATTGATACAGATATAGGACTTCGTAACTTAGATGTGGTTATGGGATTAGAGAATCGTATCGTTTATAATTTAGTAGATGTTATAGAAGGAAACTGCCGTATTGCACAGGCGCTGATTAAAGATAAGCGTTACCCGAACCTGTATCTTCTTCCTTCTGCACAGATTAAAGATAAGACAGCTGTTTCTCCAGAACAGATGCAGAAGTTGACAGAGCAGTTGAGAGAAGATTTTGATTACATACTATTGGATTGTCCGGCTGGAATTGAACAGGGTTTCAAGAATGCAATTGCCGGTGCTGATAGAGCTCTGGTTGTTACCACACCAGAGGTTTCCGCTATCCGAGATGCAGACCGTATTATTGGATTGCTGGAAGCAAATGATGTGAAGAAGACAGATTTAATTGTCAACCGAATCCGTACAGATATGGTAAAACGTGGTGATATGATGTCTATTGATGATGTAGTAGATATTCTTGCAATTAATCTAATTGGTGCAGTTCCGGATGATGAGCAGATTGTTATTTCAACAAACCAGGGTGAGCCATTAGTTGGTTCCAATGCACTTGCTGGACAGGCATATATGAATATCTGTAAACGTATCATGGGTGAAGAAGTGCCAATGCTTGATTTAAATGGCAGTTCATTCTGGACAAAAATTACTTCGATTTTCAGAAAGAACTAGAGGTGAATTATGAGTTTGATGGATTTTTTTAAAAAGAAATCTTCCGGTACTCTGGCGAAAGACAGATTAAAGTTAGTTTTAATTTCTGATCGTGCAAATTGCTCGCCGGATGTAATGGAAAATATCAAAAATGATATTATAAAAGTAATTTCAAAATATATGGAGATTGACTGTGAAGGTCTGGATATTCAGATTACACAGACAGAATCGGATGGTGCCAATGGGAATGTACCAGCGTTATATGCGAATATTCCCATCAAAGATATGCGCCATGCTACAAAATCGGATGAATAAGTATCTGGTTTATAGGAGTTGACTATGTTAAAGAAATATCAGCTAAAACATTATAGCTTTCCGTTGGTGATACTGCTTATTGCCATTTGTACCATTGGTGCATTGGTTGTAGGCAGTGCCGAACCCAGTTTGCAGAAGAAGCAGATTCTAGGTATTTGTATGGGTCTTGTAGTGATGGTTATTGTATCACTAGTAGATTATTCATTCCTGCTTCGCTTTTCGTGGATATTTTACATCTTCTCACTGGTGCTCCTGCTTGCGGTAAGATTTTTTGGTGATGAAGTGAATGGCTCAAGACGTTGGATTGATTTAAAATTTATTCAATTTCAGCCATCAGAGTTGTGTAAAATTTTATTAATTTTGTTCTTTGCCCAGTATTTTATGAAGCACAGAAAGGATATTAATAAATTTCAGACGATCATGCAGACCATTATCCTGATGGCTTTGCCATTGCTTTTAATTTTTAAACAGCCGGATTTGTCTACCACAATTGTAACAGCAATGATTCTGGCTACTTTATTTTTTATTTCAGGATTAAGCTATAAAGTTATTTTGCCGATACTCTTAATAGCGATACCTTCCATCTTTATTTTTCTTGGACTGGTTGCGCAACCGGATCAGCAGATATTTACAGGGGATCATGAATATCAGAGAATGCGAATTATGGCGTGGCTTGAACCTGATAAATATGCACAGACATATGCATATCAGCAGTTGAATGCGGTTACTGCTATCGGTTCCGGACAATTAGAAGGAAAGGGATTGAACAATACAGAAGTTGTATCTGTAAAAAATGGTAGTTTTATTTCGGAGGCACAGACGGACTTTATTTTTTCTATTATTGGGGAGGAATTAGGCTTTGTAGGTGCTGCCGGAGTGGTAATTCTTTTGATGGCAATTGGTATTAAATGTATTTTAATTGGCAGAAATGCCAAGGATTTTGCGGGGAGAGTTATTTGCACCGGTATGGGTGTTCTGATTGGGTATCAAAGTTTTATTAACATGGGCGTAGCTACTATGCTGTTGCCGAATACGGGATTACCGTTGCCGTTTGTCAGCTACGGTCTGACCTCGGTTGTCAGTTTATTTATTGGTATGGGACTGGTGCTGAATGTAGGATTACAACAGAAAAAGTTTGAAAGGGGTATGTATACTTCATGGTTATTGGATTAATTGCAAATGATAATAAGAAGAAGTTAATGCAGAATTTCTGTATTGCATACAGAGGAATTTTGTCCAAGCATGAGTTGTATGCAACAGAAACAACGGGACGTTTGATTGAGGAAGTGACGAATCTGCATGTATATAAGCACATTGCAGGTCATTTAGGTGGAGAACAACAGTTAGGCGCACAGATTGAACATAATGAAATTGACCTTGTGATTTTTTTGAGAGATCCATTGTCAACACCAAGAAATGAAATCAATGCGTCGAATGTTGTTAAGTTATGTGATATTCATAATATTCCGCTGGCTACGAATTTAGCATCTGCTGAGTTATTGATAAAGTCGCTTGAACGAGGAGATTTAGATTGGCGTGAAATGTACAAGTAAGTTAAAAAAAATAATGATTTGCATTGCTGCCTGTGTATTTCTGTCAGGTTGTAGTGAGCCTGTGGCACTTTCGAATGCGTACAATGCAGATGGCGCGCCACTTGCATATAACCTCGTAGGCAGAAGCGTTACAGGTGGAACGATTGCAACACCATTTTCCGATAGCATATGTGTTATAACGGAAGATATTGCTGCACAGGATGGATCTAAGTTAAGTGGAGTTGGAAGTGCATTGTTGGTAAATAGTAAGAGTAATACAGCTCTTTATGCAGAAAATGTTCACCAGTCTATGAATCCGGCTAGTCTGACAAAGGTACTGACTGCACTTGTTGCATTGGAGTATGGCAATCTGGAGGATACCATTACTGTATCAGAGAATGCAATGGTTACAGAAGATGGTGCCCAGGTAATTGGATTAAAAGCTGGAGACAAGTTGACATTGGAGCAGGCACTTCATGGACTTTTAATGTATTCCGGCAATGATGTAGCCCTTGCAATTGCAGAACATGTAGGTGGAAGTGTGGAGCAGTTTATTTCCATGATGAATGAGACGGCAGCGAAGCTTGGCGCTACGAACACGCATTTTTCTAATCCACATGGTTTAACAGATGCAGAGCACTATACAACAGCATATGATTTGTATTTGATTTTTAATGCAGCGATCAAAAGTGAAAAATTTGTTGAGATTATTCAGACAAATACCTATACGACAACGTATACATTAGCGGATGGTTCAAGTAAAGAAGTGACATGGAATACCACCAATAAGTATTTGCAGGAGAATAGTGGATACCGTTCGCCTGAAAATGTTACTGTAATAGGTGGTAAAACCGGTACGACTGCGGCGGCTGGTTCTTGTCTGATTTTATTCAGTAAGGATGCATCAGGAAATAATTACATTTCTGTAATATTAAATGCAGACGATAGAACGGTTTTGTATACCAATATGACAAAATTGCTGTCACTAATCAATGGTGGAACGTTACAGGATACAGGTGGCGACCCGCAGGAGAATACGTGACACATAAGCAATAACCCCACGATAAAAACGTGGGGTTATTATTGTCTTTATACGGTTAAGCGGAATGGTTGAATGCGTTTATACGACCAAATAAGCTTAACATGTATAATCCTGCGATACCAACGACTGCATATACAATTCTTGAAAGCAGGCTCATATTCCCAAAGAGCCATGCAACCAGATCAATACCAAAGAATCCGATAAATCCCCAGTTTACAGCACCAATGATAACAACAGCCAGTACAAAATAATCCAAACCTCTTGAATCCATAGGGTAACCTCACTTTCTTATACTTGCCTTAGTAGTTTGTACGATTGTTGTTAGAATTATACAGGAAGGAAATGTTTTTTTTGACTTTACATATAAATGAGGGTATAATAAAGCTTATGCGGAAAAAATATTTGCAAAGTAAATGGCGGAGGTAATTATGGCACAACAACGAGGCCGAAAAAATAAAAAAATCATCCGGTATAAAAGAAGATCTCAATTTGATATTGGCTTTCTCATCTTCTTTGTTGTATTAGTTTATATGGGCTTTTATGGCATAAAATATTTTCAGAGCGAAAAAATAGTTATGTATGAAGTAAAGCAGGGAAGTCTTGCTAAAAACAATACATATACAGGTGTAATTTTACGCTCTGAGACAGTGACAAATGCTGAGAAGAATGGTTATATTAATTATTATGCAAAAGAAGGCGATAAGGTTGGTGTTGGAAATACCGTTTATGCCATTGATGAGTCAGGAAAACTGTCTGAACTCTTAGAAGAGAATAGCGAAGCGTTAGATCCATCAGCTGATGAGATGAAAGAATTGCGCGAAGAAGTGATGAATTTTACAAATCAGTTTTCCACTGATTGTTTTGATGACATTTATCATTTTAAGAGTTCCTTGGAAAAGTCAGTTTTGAAGATTACAACTACAAATTTATCTGCAAGTGTTGACATTCTTTCTTCTGAATATGCCAATTTATTTTCGAAGGGAATGGCAAAAGAAGCGGGAATTGTTGTCTATTATACAGATGGATATGAAGGATTGACACGTGAGAATGTTACAAAGGACATGTTGGAAGAAAAGAAATTTGAAAAAACATACATAAATGACAATGAACTTGTGGAATCCGGTAATCCTGTGTATAAAACAATGCTTGGTGAAACATGGAGTGTGGTGGTATCTTTAGAAGAGGAACGCTTTGAAGAGCTTCAAGACAAAACTACTGTGCCAGTGCGTATAAAAAAAGATGGCGAAGAGATGAATGCAGCTATTACACTATTTCGTCAAAATGATGGCTTATTTGCAGAACTTACATTTACAAATGGTATGATTCGCTATGCATCAGAGCGTTTTGTTGAAGTGGAGCTGTTATTAGAGGAAGAACAAGGCTTAAAGATTCCGGTTTCCGCTGTGGCTGATGTGGAATTTTATCTGATTCCAAAAGAATATGCTTCTGTTTCCGAAGATAAGACTGGTTTCAATAAGGTGGCTTATCGTGAAGATGATGGAAGTAGACAGATTACATTTGTGGAGACGGAGATCTACCAGGAGACAGATACAGATTATTATGTTTCTATGGATGCCTTTGAACCAGGTGATCGTTTAGCCGGTGATGATACGATGGAGGAATACACCATAAGCCGTAAGGGAACATTGACCGGTGTATATAATGTAAATAAAGGATATGCTGACTTTAGTCAGATTACAATTCTGTATCAGAATAAAGAATATTGTATTATTCAGCCAAATACGAAGTATGGACTTACGGTATATGACTATATTATTTTGGATGCCAATACCGTTAAAGATAAGGAGATTTTATATAATTAAAGGAGATGCCAGAAATGATTAAGGAAAATTTAGCAGACGTGGAGAAAGCTATAGAGAAAGCCTGCGAAAAAGCTGGAAGACAACGGGAAGAAGTAACGTTGATTGCAGTCAGCAAAACATATCCTGTCACGGATATCAAAACAGCTATGGAATGTGGCGCAACTGTTTTTGGAGAAAACAAGGTACAGGAATTAGTGGAAAAAGAAGAACAGCTTCCGAAGGATATCAAATGGCATCTGATTGGTCATTTACAGAGAAATAAAGTAAAATATATTGTAGATAAAGTGGATATGATACATTCAGTAGACTCCCTTCGTTTGGCAGAAGAAATCAGCAAAGAGGCAGTAAAGAAAAACGTGAATGTCAATGTGTTGATTGAAGTGAATGTGGCACAAGAGGAGACAAAGTTCGGTGTCACTCTGGAAGAAACAGAAGAATTGGTGGAAGCAATTGCGAAATTACCTGGTGTTTTTGTGAAAGGACTTATGACAATTGCACCATATGTAGCAGATATGGAGGAAAATCGTATACTTTTTCGAAAATTAAAGCAATTGTCTGTTGACATCAAAGCAAAAAACATTGATAATGTTTCTATGGATGTCTTATCTATGGGTATGACAAATGATTATCCGGTAGCAATTGAAGAAGGGGCAACGATGGTTCGCGTTGGTACTGGTATATTTGGACAAAGAGATTATAGTAAATAAAACCATGGAGGTATAAACATGAGTATAACAGATAAATTTTTAGGTATGTTAAATCTCAATCAGGATTATTCAGAGGATGGATACGATGATGAAGACGATATGGAGGATGACGGTTTCTATGACAGAGATGTGGAAGTATCATCCAGAAATACTCGCAAGAAAAAAGAGATTGATTTTATCGATGATGATATGGATGATGCACCAAGAAAACCGGTGAAAAATTCTAATATGCGTGTAGTAAAGAAATCAACTTCTGGTTTGGAAGTAGTTGTCATTAAGCCAACTACATTTGAAGAAGCAAGAGAAATCACAGATACACTGCTATCCAACAGAGCAGTTGTTTTGAACTTAGAAGGTATTGAAATTGAGCTTGCTCAGAGAATTATTGATTTTGCTTCCGGTTCTACATATGCAATTAATGGAAAACTGCAGAAGATTTCTAATTATATCTTTATTGTTACACCACCTAGTGTAGATATTTCCGGTGATTTTCAGGGAATTTTAGGTGGTGCATTTGATGTGCCATCATTAAAGGGTAATTTTTAATGAATAAAGAGGAGCAGCTCTTTGTAAAGCGTATACAGGAATTAGGGCGAATGGCATACCAGAAGGATATTGTGATGTTTACAGATTTTATGAATCTGCATTATGTGCATCTTCTTCAGAAGGAAGCCAATGCCATTCCCGGAGTTCGTGTGGAATTCTTTGGTGGATATGAGGGTGCGGAACGTCAGATTGGAGCGTTTATCCCGGATGACCTTTGTTATGAATACAGCTATCCGGTGGAGATTCTTAAGATAGAACCTTTGCACCTTAAATTTACAGAACAATTAAATCACCGTGATTATCTCGGTGCGATTTTAAACTCTGGCATAGACCGCAGTAAAGTTGGTGACATTCTTTGCAGCGGTTCCTGTGCCTATGTTTTTTGTATGGATTCTATGGTTGATTTTCTTAGGATGGAATTGACAAGAATCCGTCATACGGAAGTGAAAGTAAGTCAAGTAACCTGCGCGGAACTGCCAGAACAGCGTTTTCAGGAAATTACGGGAAGTGTTGCATCCGAGCGTTTAGACTGTATGATGGCACTTGCTTTTCGCAACTCGCGTAGTAGTATGGATAAGCTTGCTGTGGGTGAAAAAGTGATGGTGAATGGCGAGGTTGTTACCTCTAACAGCCAGATATTGCAGGTGGGGGATGTCGTGTCTGTGCGTGGATATGGAAAATTCCGTTATTCTGAGAAAATGAATCTGTCAAAGAAAAACCGGCTGTTTGTGAAGGTGGAACGGTATGTGTAGTTGGTTTACATAATTATATTATGTAAATCTTGTTTGGGACCCTTTCGCATAAATCAAAGAGTAAGCGTTTGCGAAAGTGATGACCATCCGTAAATTGTCAGAATTATTTGTGGCAAATAACTGCTTACTACATAGTCTATATTTGACGCGCTCTCGCTCCCTTCAAACGTAGCGGACACTAAGGCTGTAAAATACACAGCCTAAGTGCCGACGTTTTCAGAGGGTCATATATAGACGATGTAGCAAA
>JBGVMW010000188.1:0-2036 GCA_045125095.1 Lachnospiraceae bacterium | reverse complement strand
CATAATAGATTTACACGATAAACGTGTATAAATCTATTATAAAGCAAATGGCTCACTTCGACTGGAATGATGGCTCACGGATAATCGGAACAATGGCTCAACCTTACCGGACAGCCGGCTCATTTGACCGCGGATTATTCAAGCTGTCACCGGAAGTGAGGGAACGATTCACGTCAGATGTTCGTCTGCTGGTAGAATATTTAGCGTGCAAGAATGACCCGGAAAAAATAATAAAGTTAGCACACCGGATGAATCAGACAATCAGCCATCCGGAAGATTTGCTGGATGCATTTTTCGCAATTACGAAAGACAAAAGATACAATGAAGTTAAGGAAACGATTATAAATAAGCCGAAGGAGGAAGTGACCATGTGTGTAATGATAGATATATTTGAAAATCGAGGAATAGAAAAAGGAAAAGCAGAAGGAAAAGCGGAAGGAAGGGCAGAGGGAAAAGCGGAAGGAAAAGTAGAAGGAAAAGCAGAAAGCATTATAGATTTATTAGAAGAATGTGGTACAGTCCCGGAGTGGCTGAAAGAACGGATTATGCAGGAAACAGACGTAGACAGTTTGAAGATGTTAATTAAGTTGTCTGCCAGAGTAGAAAGCATAGAAGAATTCATAGAGAAAAGTAATATTAAATAATTTTCGGTATCGAAAGGGGATGGTATTTAAAAGTGATGCCATTCCCTCAAAAAAGTGGATATTGATTCGTAAATCTACATTCCGGCATATCGCCAAAGATTTCAGATGAAAAAAGAACACAGATAAGGAAAAAGGTATTGAACAATCATACCAACTATGATTAAATTGGAGGTAAGAAGTTGCAAAAAGACATAACGAAAAAGAAGTTGCAGGAGCATCCGGATGTATTTGCAGACATATTTAATAGTCTGGTATTTTCCGGCAGGGAATGTGTAAATCCGTCAGAGCTTACATTAATACCGACGGCGTCTCGTCATAGTGATGCAGAGGGTGAATTGCGGGAGAGAACCCGTGATATATTGATGCAGGATAACAGAAGTGGTGCTTTATATTTTTTATTGGGGCTGGAGAATCAGGACTATATTGATAACACAATGCCCTTACGCTGCATGGGATACGATTTTGCAGCGTATGATATGCAGGTAAAAGAATACATGGACGCGAATCGTGAGAAAGATAATTCAGCGTATCTTCGAAAAATTCATAAAGAGCAAAAACTGGCACCGGTTATTACATTAGTGACATATTATGGGCAGGAGGAGTGGGATGCACCAAAGGATATGTATGGGATGTTAAATATTCCTGAGGAATGGAAACAGGAAGCAGTTCCATTTGTTCATAATTATCCGATGAACTTTGTTCATATGGGAAAGCTACCACCTGAAGTACGGGAACGTTTTACATCAGATGTTCGATTGCTGGTAGAATATTTAGCGTGCAAGAATGATCCGGAAAAAATAATAAAGTTAGCCCATAAGATGAGTCAGACAATCAGTCATCCCGAAGATTTACTGGATGCATTTTTTACACTTACAAAAGATCAGAGATATAATGGAATCAAAGACACAATAATTAACAAACCAAAGGAGGAAATGACCATGTGTGTAATGTTAGATATATTTGAAAATCGAGGAATAGAAAAAGGAAAAGCAGAAGGAAGGGCAGAAGGAAAAGCGGAAGGAAGGGCAGAGGGAAAAGCAGAAGGTAAAGTAGAAGGAAAAGCAGAAGATATTATAGAATTGCTTGAAGAATATGACACCGTCCCGGAGTGGCTGAAAGAACGTATTATGAAGGAGACAGACTTGGACAAATTAAAAATATTGCATAAGCTGTCTGCCAGAGTAGAAAGCATAGAAGAATTCATAGAGAAAAGTAATATTAAATAATTTCTGGTATCGAAAGGGGATGGTATTTAAAAGTGATGCCATTCCCTCAAAAAGTGGATATTGATTCATAAATCTACATTTCGGCATATCGCCAAAGATTTCAGATGAAAAAAGAACACAGATAAGGAAAAAGGTATTGAACAATCATACCAACTATGATTAAATT
>JBGVMW010000187.1:0-6640 GCA_045125095.1 Lachnospiraceae bacterium | reverse complement strand
TACCTTGCATAAGTTAAGACATACCAACGCAACTTTACTGTTAAACAATGGTATTGACCTTAAGATTGTATCAGAGCATTTAGGACATTCAGATATACAGATAACAGCAGGAACTTATACTGCTGTCTTAGATAGTTCACGCATTAAAACTGCTAATCTTATGGAACAGATTTTGACAGAACAAACACCAAATAAACACCAAATGGCTAGTGTTGGGTAAAGAAAAACCCCTGCAAACATAGAGTTTACAAGGGTTTTTAATGTTCTGCTTATTATCTCTTGGTTAACGTTTTGATATCTTGAAAAGCCTGAAAATAAGGGATTTGTGGTTGGTAGTGTTGCATATGTGTTTTATACGCAGGACTACCCACACATTCCCTAAACCTCTCATAACTTTTACAAAGAAAGGATACTCATTATGAAAATACATTTTGCTTATTACAACCAATACAAGAACGGAATCGACATTGCTTTTGCAGACAATACGCTTCTTTTTCTCTCATGTGCAGAAGCAGAAAAGAATCTTCACACTACGCCAAATTCTCAAAGGCTTATCGACAATCTTGCGATTGATGAGCCACTCCAATATGCTGCACTGGCTCTTGATGGTGAGTTGCAGGCATGGGCTGATGCTATGGATGAGGATTGGAGTCCGTAAACACTCCTATCCTCTCTATAATTAAGGTTCTTCTGTAAGCTGTTCTGCCCCCATATCAGAAATAAATTGTCTCATTTCTTCAATAGACTGCTGCAATTCTATCCGAGTATACTTTGTATTCAAATGATTTTCAGGATGATGTATTTGATGTCTAATATATTCAGTTAATACTTTTTGTTCATCTCTTACATTTCCATTTGGCAATTGCCTATGATACAAACGAGTTGGCTTTCCAGCGCAATATGCATTCTTCCACCCTTGGAACTCTATATACGAGTATAATTCATCATGATACTCTTCTGTTATTTCATTGAATGCAATATAGTTCACTTCATTTAATGATGGATATTGTAATTGTCCTGGCAAAACATCCTTCATCATTTTATTACCATTCTCCTCAACAAGTAGCCTTAAATTAGAAAAATCTAATTGTTTAACTATGTATGCACTATGTGTTGTCAAAATAACTTGTACATTCAATGCTTCGGAAAGTGTTTTCAATGACTCTATTAATTTACGCTGATTATCAGTATGTTGCGATGTTTCCGGTTCTTCTATTGCATATATAATTCCAGTATTATCTCCCTCAGAAAATCTTCTCTCTACTTCACCGCGAAAGAAATTAAGCAAGACCAAACGTTTTACCCCGCTACCTCTCTTATTAATTGGTATATCTTCGTCACCTGATATCGAAACTCCTTTAAAAACATCTTGCCACTTTAATGCTTCACTAGTCGGAATAACGGGATTCAAGCTATTTGCAATATCCGGATCCATCTCTCTTAATTTCTCTAATGTTCTTTCAGCAACCTCCTGTAGTTTATGTTGAACCTCATCAGCCACTTCATTTAGTGTAGCTTGTAAAGATTGATCACTCAAAATCTGTTTAACAGCTTCTTTCAATGGGTCTTGTACTTCATTATCTCCATCGCTATTCTTTCGATCCGATTGAAATAATGAATAAACAGGCAAATAACTAGCTAGTTTCTCCCATATTTTCTTTGCATCTTCTTTAGAGGCATCTATTTCTATATCCTGTAATTGTAAATCATCACAGAAATTATTCCATATAGCCGCTCTCATTAATGCATTCACATTTAAACTTTCACACTCTATTCCCTCTGTTTGAATAATCTTTTTTAAATCAGTATTTTTCTTTAACAATAAATCTGCACATTTGACATTAGTTGGATGATATGCCTTAATATATACTTTCGGAGCACCACCATTTTTATACTTTTTTATTACCTCTAAATATCCCTCCGAATTTACCATATATTCGTCCTGCAAAGAAGTTTCAACTGACGTATCTATTACAACGCGCTCTGGCAATTCTTTAAAGCTCACTGATATAATCGTATCCTGATTTCCAGCCTGTGCTTCTGATATATTAACATCATTCTTATCAATTTTAATAACACCTTTTCCTTCATTAAAGAATATGTCTAGTGCTTCTAATATTGTCGATTTTCCAACATCATTTTTCCCAACAAAAACTGTTAAATCATCAAATACAATATTTATCTCTTCCTTATAACCTCTGAAATTTTTTAATTTGAGAGAATGTAATTTCATATGTTATCCCCCCTATCTTCTTTCATTAATACGCCTCAATTTCCGACTGTATTGCAGTAAAAACTGTATTGTTTTTTGTTGCTTGAGATGGCACCAACCCACTATTCAAAACAGCATTTTTAGCAACATTAATTGCCTCAAGCACATATTCTTCATCACTATCATATACGCACTTTTTTTCTAGATTTGAGATTGTATTCAACAAAAGTAAATCTCCAGTATTCAAAAAGGCATACTTATCCATTTCTTCATAGTAATTATCTTCTTCAACATCACAATCTATATACTCAAAAAAATCCATCCTAACTGATGACGAACGACGGCATTTTCTATAAACAGTTAATGCCCCACAAATTTTTTCATACCATTCATATGAATGAATTACTTTTTCTGCATCTATTCCACTTACTAATACCTCTACCGTAGTTTTATCAAATAATTCACCTTTTCCACGTTTTGCACGTGCAGCATATTCATTATGATAGAACGCAGCATATATTTGTACAACTTTTTCTAGTTTTAGTATTTTTTTCTTTTCATACTCTTTCACTTTATTCAAAGAAATCTTATATTCATATTCATTTATTAACCTTTCCAAGAAATATCCTTTTTCTTCAAGTTCGATTTGTAATGCTCTAACAAATGGATTATTTGCTAAGAAATAACTATCTTTAATTTGTGTTTGCGAATTAAGAAATTCTGTTATTTTCGCTCTCAAATCAAAGTCTGTTGTTTCAATAACCCTAAATTGCAAATAAACATCTTCTTTAATTTTTCCTTCATCATAAGCTTTTTTCAAACTGTTTATAGTCTGACAACCATTAACAACGGACGCCCCTTCCAAAATTAGATTTTGATTTCCAGTGCTGTTTTTACAGGAATCACAAATAAAGACAATTCCATTGTGGTAAAAGAAAAATTTACTTGATTCATCTCCAATAGCTGTATTATATATTCCTGTATTTACATCATTATCACCTTCATATAATCTTATATTCTCATCAAATATTACATCCATTTGTTCTTTACAAGATTCAATTAAGTCTTTTGCTGACAAAAAACCTACAAACGACTTAACATCCTCACCAAGATTATAACTAGGATCTAATTTTCTATATGTCATTGCTATATCAATTCTCGACTTTTTTTGCATACGATCATAAATATCACAAATATTCTTGTGCTGAACAACCTTATAATTAATCAGATTACCTGTTTTATCCTTTATCTCTTCGATTTGACTTTCAAGAGCATCTTCAGCTGGTTGAGAAAAAGAATTGTTAAACACTACAAATTCCAGTTTATAATCAAATATACTTTTTTCTTTAACTATCTCTCGATACTTCAAAAAAATGTCATTGGCAATTCTAGGTTTTTTCTGTGCAATCAACTTATTATATCCATTGAACATTTTCAAAACTGTTTTTTCATCTATTGCTTTTTCAATGTTTTTTTCTCTATCAGGGAATTTGAATTGATACAAAGTCATAACTTCACCATTTACTGTGATTGCATCAATACCATTATCACCATTTCCGTCTATAATTGTCTCTCCAAGTTCTTGTTCAGAAACCTTTACATAATTAACCAAATACCAATGCGCAAATGCCTTAGATAAATTTGTATATCCATAATCTTCTCGAATATTTTCTAATTCACTTTTTATCTTTCCATAATAGACTTGAAATCTTCCAAATACCGCCATATATCTTCCTCCTAAAGTGTTTTAATAATCCCATTCTCCATATCATCAATACAATATATATGTTCCATTACCTCAAATGTCTCTCTCAAATTACCTCTGGCACTCTTCCAGCCAATTCCATCTGTAAACCAAACAAAGGTAAATCCATCTATAGTATCAGCTTCTTGAGAAAGCATTTTATAACTTCTTGCAGTCTCGTTAAGTTTAGATCCTCCACCGCCATAAAAGTTTGTCTCAATTCCATAAATCATTTTTTCTGTCTTGATTACAAAATCAAATCTCTTTGCAGCTTTGCCCTGATTTGAAAGTGCGCATAAATCAATATTCCATTTAGCTTCAATGTCCTTCAAATACATTTCTTTAAAGTAATTCACATTCTTCTTAAATCCTGCTGCCACAATATACTTTTCAACCAAATCTTCCATTTGGTGCCCACCACGATTTTTACGTCCATTAGAATCTAATCCTGTTTCAATTCCCAATGCATAATCAACTAAGTTATTCACAAGATGATTTGCAATCATATCAAACAAACCTGTTTTACGCATAAAAACCTTATATTGCTCTACATCATAATTCATAGTTTTGAAATTATATAAAAATGTACCATCTTCATCCTGTGCATAAATTTCATTACCACGAACTGCAAGCAATAATGGAATACATTTTAATGTTTCCGGATACTTGTTTACTATCGTTTCAAATTCTTCCTCAATGTTCTTGGAACCAATAAGTGAATTTAATATATTCAATTCCACCTTGATTTCTTCAACATTCTTAACAACCTTCTCAAAATCTATGTAATAATCGTAACTAGAGATACTAGCACGAAACTTACTAAGCCATTCATCAAAATCTCTCATCTATCAATGCTCCTTTATAGTAATATCTATTTTATCTTCGGAAAATTTCCAAATTGCCTTACATGGATTGTACGAACCATCCTCAGCAATTAATCCAGATTCCTTATACAAATCTGTTACACCTGCAAGATATCCTCTATTCTTTGCTACCGTTAATTCTTTAGGTGACAGTCCATTAAATATAACCTTAACTTTATGTGCGTCTTCAGGTAACAGATTTGTAATAGCCTTCGGTAATCTTAATATTCTTGCTCGAATGTCATTAGCTGAAATCTGCTTATCTACAACCAGCTTAACCCCTTCGTTTGTTTCATCTATTGTTCCATCTTCTTTTACCAAATCATCTGTTTCATCCTTTAATGCATCCATTGCATTTTTACTGAATACAGGGGTAAATACAAAACCAATCTCGTTATCAATGCAGCTTTCAACAAGTGATTTTCCATCGATAAGAATTATCGGACGTGATGGGTCTGCATCTACAAATTCTTCTGTCTTTTTTGAATAATTTGCAGTTGTAATAAATATCCCCTTACTGCCCGAAGGCATCACGCCTCTAAGTGCCCTGACTTTTTCAATAGGAATTGTCGTTCCAGGTTTATTTCTCTTTGCCTGAACGAAATAATCAACAGCATCTGCCCCTGCAAAACCGCCAACACCATATCTTACAGCCTCCAAGTCAATTCCGCCATCCGAAGAACGCTGTGTGACAACAACCTCATCAAGACCAATCTTTTCAAGATACACTTTTAAAAATTCCTCAAATGCATATCCACTTTCAAAATATCCATAAAACTGTTCCAAAAACTCACTTATCTTCTCATCAGATATTTCAATATTCTTTCGCATCTCCGTAAACCTTCTCCAATCTCCTCTTGGATATTTCCAAGTATTCTTCACTTACATCTATTCCGATAAATTTTCGTCCAAATCGTACCGCCTCTACTCCTGTAGTTCCTGATCCACAAAAAGGATCCAAGATAACTTGTCCTTCCTCCGTCGATGCCAGTACAATTTTTTCAAGCAAATATTCCGGTTTCTGCGTAGGGTGCTTACCTTCTGTTTTCTCTGAAGTTTTCGTCAATGCTCCTGTCCACACATCCTTCATCTGCTTTCCACCGTTCATTTCTTTCATTTTCTGATAATCAAAAAAATGCCGAGACTTCTTATCATTCTTCTTTGCCCATAAAATGGTTTCCGTAGAATGTGTGAAGCATCGACATGCTAAGTTTGGCGGTGGATTTTTTTTCTGCCATGTTATGTTATTGATTATCTTGAAGCCTTCTTGCTCCAATGCCATACCAATCGAATATATATTGTGTAATGTTCCTGATATCCATATTGTTCCATTCGGCTTTAGTACTTTCTTACATAACTTAATCCACTTTCTGTTAAACTTATGTTTTTCTTCGACACTGGTTCCACTTTCGGAAAGCTTATCCCATGAGCCTTTATTTACTGAAACCATCTTTCCGCCCTGACAGGTAATGCCGTCATTACTTAAAAAATAAGGTGGATCTGCAAATATCATATCAACAGATTCCGGTTTCATTTTTGTTAGAATTTTAAAGGAATCACCTAATATCAGTTGTGATTCTTCTGTCTCGTAGTATAATGGCACTTTTTTTGTAAATAAGTTGTCCATTATATCGACTCCTTTAATAATTGCATATAATTACTTCTTCACCAACCCTATTGGATGCATCTGAATTAATCATACGTTTTACACTTACAACATCTATTTTATAGCCTTTGTTACCATACAGCTCATTTATCAAGTCTGTATTATGGTTTGTGAGCATACAATAGCAACCTCTATCTGTCAGTTCATCATAAAGC
>JBGVMW010000186.1:0-2963 GCA_045125095.1 Lachnospiraceae bacterium | reverse complement strand
TGTCTTTTATTCTTTAAACTATTCATATAAAATTATGCATCAATCAGCAGGACGAATCGACAGGCTCAATACGCCGTATAAAGATTTACATTATTATTACCTAAAATCTCGTTCGGGGATTGACTTAGCGATTGAACGAGCTTTAAACGATAAACGTAAGTTTAACGAATCTAGTTTTATACAATTCTAAATTAAAGGGAGAGGTTAATTATGTGTAATATGGATAAAATGGTATTTATTGTAAATGGAAAACCAAGAGCTGGTAAAGATACGTTTGCTGAGATTTTAAATCGATATATGAAAGTTTATAAATATTCTGCTGTGGCAAAAGTGAAAGAAATTGCAACCTTATGCGGATGGGATGGTAAAAAAGAAGAACGCGATCGAAAATTCTTGCATGAACTTAAAATGCTAACAAGCGAGTATTCGGATTTAGCTTATAATGATGTGCTTAATGAAATCGAAAAATATAGAAGAGGAGAAATTGAAGCGGATGTCTTATTGGTTGATATTCGTGAACCAGAAGAAATTAAACGCATCGTAGAAGCAACCGGTGCTTTTACGATCTTTATTGAAAACAATAATGTGCCAGCGATTACTTCGAATGACGCTGATGCCAATGTGGAGAATTATGAGTATGATTTTAAAATTGAAAATAACGGAACCTTAGACGATTTCGAAGATAATATTAAATTATTTATGGAATTCTTAATGATGTTTTGCTTGATGTACGAATAAAATTTGAAGGAGGAAGAGCAATGCCAAGCATGATTATGAAACGAGACGGTCGTGTTAAACCGTACGATAGAAAACGAATTGAACAGGCAATTCATGCAGCATGTATGGAATATTATGGAGATGGGATCAAATACCTATCTCCAGAAATTCTGTCATCATGTTTAGAATTAATCTATCATCGTATTGATATTTTAAAAGAAGATCCAATTGATGTTGAAACAATCCAAGATATTGTCATTGAAGAATTATTTCAGGTGAGTACGGGATTAGCTGAATGCTATAGCGATTATCGAATAAAACGAAGTGTTTATCGAAATTCAAAAAATGAATTGATTGATGCGGTCAGTGGACTATTAGATTTTACCAACGAAGAAGTATTAACGGAAAATGCCAATAAACAATCTCAATTAGTCTCTACCCAACGTGATTTAATGGCAGGTGAAGTGAGTAAGTATATTTCAAGAACGAAACTAATTCCAGCTCATTTAATGAAAGCCCACGATAACGGGGAAATTAAAATCCACGATTTAGACTATTATTTAAACTCAGCTTATAATTGTGAGTTGGTTAATCTTGATGATATGTTACAAAACGGAACGGTTATTAATAAGAAAATGATCGAAAAACCAAAATCTTTACGAACAGCGATGACGATTGTCACTCAAATTGCAGCTCAAGTGGCTTCATGTACCTATGGTGGACAAACTGTTTCACTTTCGCATATTGCACCATTTGTTCGAATTAGCCAAGAACGAATTACGAAAAAATACAAAGAGATGAATTTACCTATTCCAGACGAACGATTACAAGAACTAATCGATAAAGAATTACAAGATGAAATTAAAGACTCGGTTCAAACCTTCAACTATCAAGTTTCGACCTTAATGACAACGAATGGACAATCACCTTTCATCTCTGTTTGTATGTATATTTCAGAGAAACCGGAATACGAAAAAGAAACGGTCATGTTAATTGAAGAATTCTTGAGACAACGAATTGCAGGAATGAAAAATGAATACGGAGTAGTAGCCACTCAAACTTTCCCTAAACTATTATATTTTCTAGATGAAAACAATACTTATCCAGGAAGTGAATATTATTGGTTAACGAAACTAGCTGCTCAATCAACAGCTTTACGAATGAATCCAGATGTGATTTCAGTTAAGAAAATGAAAGAGCTTCACGGTTACGCGTTCCCACCAATGGGATGTCGAGCTTTCTTAAGTGTCTTCAAAGATGAAAATAATGAACCCATCTTCTATGGACGAGGAAATTTAGGAGTTTGTTCGGTTAACTTACCATATGCAGCTTTAGAATCGGGAGGCGATTTAGATAAATTCTGGACTTTATTAGGTGAAAAATTAGAATTAGCACGTCAAGTTTGTGAATTACGCTATGAAAAATTACGAGGGGTGAAAGCAAGTATCGCACCAATCTTATGGCAACATGGAGCCATTGCTCGATTGAATCCAGACGATGATATTTTAAAAGCGATTGATGAACGAGGATTCACGGTAACGATTGGATATTCTGGTTTATATGAAACGGTTAAATACTTAACTGGAAAATCACATACAACAAAAGAGGGATTTGAATTAGCAGAGAAAATTATGCGAGTGATGCGAGATACTTTAGGTAACTTTAAAATTAATCAACCGCATTTACGATTTGCTCTATACGGAACACCACAAGAATCAACTACTGGTTGGTTTAGCGATAAATTGAAAAAACGATTTGGAGAAATTGAAGATATTACCGATAAAGGATGGATTACCAACTCTTACCATATTGATATTCGTGAGGAGATTGACGCGTTCGAAAAATTAAACATTGAATCTAAATTACAACGCTATTCAACAGGAGGTGCAGTAAGTTACGTTGAAACAAATCCAATGGCTGATAATGTCGAAGCGATCTTAAAATTATACGAACACATGTATGAAACCATCATCTATGCAGAGATTAATTTCGAAAGTGATGTCTGCGGGGTTTGTAAATATTCAGGTGTGATGGATAATGATCCAGAAACCTTAGATTGGGTTTGTCCAGTTTGCGGTAATCGAGACCAAACGAAATTAAGTGTCGTTCGAAGAACCTGCGGTTATTTAGGAGAGACGACTTGGACGAAAGGACGTAAATTGGATATTTTAAATCGCGTGAAACATTTATAAGGAGAGGGTATTATGAATTATACAAAAATGATGAAATATGACACAAGTAACTGG
>JBGVMW010000185.1:0-15262 GCA_045125095.1 Lachnospiraceae bacterium | reverse complement strand
TTAAACTCCTGTGATTTCCTAGTATAAAAGAGTTCTGCTTGCAGAACTCTCGCGCCGAGCGCGGTCGCTTGCGACATACTACATTTCGCGCGAGTGCGCATCCTATTTTTTATATACTAGGAAATTTCATGCATTACAATTTACAATAAACTGTTGTGATTTCCTAGTATAAAAGAGTTCTGCTTGCAGAACTCTCGCGCCGAGCGCGGTCGCTTGCGACATACTACATTTCGCGCGAGTGCGCATCCTATTTTTTATATACTAGGAAATTTCACGCATTACAATTTACAATAAACTGTTGTGATTTCCTAGTATATAAAAAAGTATCCATATCATAATAAACAAACTTCGTTTACTATTTATGAATACTTTCTTTAATTTCCATTAATTTACTAATATGTAGTTTTTTCTAACAACAATCCCAGCTGTACATTACCTTACTAAAGTCCTTCTTTTTCAATGCTTCGCTGTTGATAAAGAAGTTACCAACACCACAGTCACCCCAGAGAACATAATCCCTTCCCTCTGCCATTTCACTATCCATCTGGAACAACATCGTATCATAATATGCTGTTGTTTCCTCATCACGAGGATCGTACTGGGTAAAAAATGGATATCCTAAGAGCCAATGTCCTGTATTGAAAAGCTGGTCATATAAGTAATCATTATCTTCCTTACTTAAGTAGGAATAGGTACTCATTTCCCCCATATCTTCCCCTGTAAGCTCCTTCAAGGTCTGCGCAAACAGCTTCTCAAATGTAACAACCTCTGTTCCCATATAAGTAGTGGTCTTGTGGAATTCAATAGCCGCTTCTTTACCCAATGGCGAGAACTCATTGTCTTCATCTGTTGCAATTGGGATGTCTAATACTAACACCTGCTCCTTTGTCACATCCATATTTACTGTCTCATGGTAAATAACTCTGAAATCCTTCTGGGAATCTAATTCTTCAAAATCCATACCGTATAAATCATCGCCATTGATAATAAAGAATTGAAGCATGCCCTGCTGTGGCAGACGCTCATCCGCTAACGCCTCTTTTGTAAAATTAATCTGCGCCAAAAGCATCATTTTATTTCCATAAGAATCTATCGGATATTCCTTAGACAAATCCCAATATGGCACACCACCAAATTTGCTGTCAAAAATATCTGGTTCGCTATCCTTGATAATTTTCAATTGGTATGCTGTCATTGCTGTTTTTTCCTTTATGGCAGCTACTACTTTTTTAATCTTATCGCTGGCATTTTTTTCATATTCATTCATTTCTTCGCTCATAACATATCCCCCTTTCTATAATAACGCCTGATACACATCCCGTTTACTGATTCCACGGTCTTTTGCCACCTGCTTCATGGCTTCTTTTTTCTCCATACCCTTTGACAAATATAGGTCCATATGCTCCTCAATTGTCATAGCAGAAAAAGAATCTCTTTTTTCTGCTTCAATATCTGCTCGTGACTTTCCTTCAATCACAAGAACATATTCGCCCTTTGGTTCATTGCTGTCATAAAATGCAATGGCATCTTCTAAGGTAGTCACAAATGCGTTTTCATAGCGTTTCGTCAACTCCTTACATAAAGTAATGTTGCGATTGCCCAATGTCTCATACAATTGCTTTAATGTCTTACACAGATGATGAGGTGCTTCATATATAATAATCGTTCTTGTTTCTTCCTTTAACTCTTCTAATATGGCAGCACGTTCCTTCTTGTCAGCCGGAAGAAATGCTTCAAAACAAAATCTTCTTGTTGCAAGCCCTGATATAGTCAATGCTGTAATACATGCAACAGGTCCTGGCAGAGATGTTACTGTAATTCCAGCCTCATAACACATTTTTACCAGTTCTTCTCCCGGATCGGATATCCCCGGTGTACCTGCATCGGTAATTAGTGCAATATTTTTTCCGTCCTGTAATTGTCTTACTAAGTCCTGTCCTTTTTCAATCTTATTATATTCATGATAACTGGTCATTGGCGTTTTTATTTGAAAATGATTCAGAAGCTTAATACTGTTTCTCGTATCCTCTGCTGCAATCACATCTACTTCCTGCAACACCCTAAGCACACGTAACGTGATATCTTCTAAATTTCCAATCGGTGTTGCACACAAATATAACGTTCCCTGCATTAGTTTGCCTCCTCTCCGTAATATAAATTGTTTACCTCAGAAGTGTAGGTACCGTCCTCTTTATAAATAATAAGTGGTGGCTCTACCGTAATTCGGGAATTACCACCTCGAAGCCCTTCTACCAGCACCATATTGGGCGCCTTATGTTGATAGGGATGCACAAGCCGCATTCGCTTTGGTTCTATCTTATACTGCACCATAAGAGACATAATTTCTGCCAAACGAAATGGACGATGCACCATATAGAATCGTCCTTTGTTTTTGAGCAGTGCCGCACTTTCCCTTATAATATCTTCTAACGTACAGGCAACCTCATGTCTTGCAATGTGCAATGATTCTGCCTTATTAGCCAGACCATGATTGCCAACCATATATGGCGGATTGGTTGTCACTACCTGAAAGCTTCCTTTACCAAATACTTTAGAAGCTTCTTTTATATCGCCCTGTACCACTTCAATCTTGTCCTCTAAATCATTCAGCTTGACACTTCGTCGCGCCATATCTGCACTTTCTTCCTGTAATTCCAGTGCAGTAAACCTGTTGCCTTTCCCTCTGGCTTCCATAAGAATTGGAATAATTCCCGTTCCTGTACCTAGATCTATTACCGTCTCACCTTCTTTTGCATTAGCAAATGCACTCAGCAAAACAGCATCCATTCCAAAGCAAAACTTGTCTGGATGCTGTATAATACGATAACCTTTTCTCTGTAAATCATCAATTCTTTCTTGTGGATTTAGAAACACTTCCATTACAGTTTTGATTTCCTTTCATCCTGACGCTCTAATATTTCTAATTCCTTCAATTCTTCCGGTGTCAGCTTCAATTTTTCCTTCTTACGCCTTGGCTTAAATTTTAACTGGTCTACGTGATATTCACGACTTTCTTTTTCATCATCAATGGTAACCGTAACCTTTACTAACTGGCGAAGAACACTAACACTTGTCACTTCACCTTTCAAGCCGTCATCTGTCTGAACATAATCGCCAATACTTGGTAAATGACTATTTAATTCCTCGTACGTCTCTTCCTCGTTCTTAAGACAGCACATCAATCTTCCGCATACACCTGATATCTTAGTTGGATTCAAGGAAAGATTCTGTTCCTTAGCCATTTTAATGGATACCGGGGCAAAATCAGCAAGGAATGTATGACAACACAGTGGTCTTCCGCATATCCCAATGCCACCTAAAATCTTCGTTTCATCTCTCACACCAATCTGACGTAATTCAATACGTGTCTTGAAAACTGCCGCTAAATCCTTAACAAGTTCGCGGAAATCAATTCGTCCATCTGCTGTAAAATAGAATAATAACTTATTATTGTCGAAGGTATATTCTGCATCAATTAATTTCATCTCTAATTGGTGCTTTGCAATCTTCTCTAAACAGATTTTGAAGGCCTCTTTTTCTTTTACTTTGTTCTGGACAGCAATCTCATCATCTTCCGGTGTTGCTACACGGATAACCGGTTTCAATGGCTGGATTACTTTATCATCCTCCACCTCACGGATATCCATCACAACAGTACCATATTCGATACCTCTTGCAGTTTCTACAATTACGTGTTCATTTCTGTGAATATCAAAATCTAATGGTGCAAAGAAATACACTTTACCTGCATTTCGAAAACGCACGCCTATTACTTTTATCATGATTATCTATGCCTATATCCTTTCGCTTTTCTACGTCATCCCCATTTTCCCTTCGTCTGCTTTAATTTTCAATGATCGTCAAAAATAACAGTTCCATGGTAAGCTCAAAATTTACATTGCTGCGCAGTCTTAATTTAGCCTTATCAATGGCTTTCATCATCGTCTCCATTCCCTCATAGGAGCTGGCAGCTGCCTGCTTTTTAATCTCTGATATTTCTTCACTGAAAATCAATGTATTCGCATCCTTTGTTGCCTTGAACAAAAGAACATCCCGCAACCATACAAGAATAACATCCAGAAAATCATTGATTTCTAATTTGTATTCTGTGATTTTTTTCATCCAGTCTATGAGCTCACTCATCTGGATATCTTTTTTGTATTTCATAATGGAAATGGCATCATCCCTTATTTTATCAAAATCTTCGGAAGTTGCAAGGCGCATTGCCTTTCCAATATTTCCACGTCCAAAAGCTGCTGCTAATTCTGCTTTGTAATCCGGTATTCTCAAAGTCTCCATGAGATAAGATTTTACAACCGCATCCTTTACAGGCTTACAGTTTAATCTTACACAACGGGAACGAATGGTATCTAACAGTTTATCTGCATTCTCTGTCAGTAGCAGAATCACTGCATAAGCTGGTGGTTCCTCAATGGTTTTCAAAATCGCATTCTGTGCCTGTACCGTCATCAAATCGGCATCCTTCATAATGTATATCTTATATTTACTGGAATATGGTTTAATCTGGATATCTCCTACTAGTTGCTCACGAACATCCTCAACACCAATGCTTCCTGGCTTCTCATGGTTTACATAAATAATATCCGGATGATTATGCCCCTGTACCTGCTTACAGGAAGTACAACATCCACATGCGTCTTTTTCCTGTGATTCGCATTGTAATACTGCCGCAAACGCCTCCGCAAGCATCGTACGTCCGCACCCCATTTCCCCATTAATGATATATGCATGGGATATTTTTCCGGTTTCTAATGCGTTTTGAATATGCACTTTTATTTCTTCATGTCCAATTATCTTTTCAAATCCCATATGTCCCTCGATTCCACTGTATATTTACAGTATTGTAATTCTTATCTTTATGCCAGAATATCTAACAAAAGCCCTTCAATTTCCCCTATTTTATCCAGAATCTTGATGTGATCCTGCTCGTCCTTCATAAGTTCCTCTACCAGTTCATCCAGATTCTTATCTACCAGTTTAATGATTCCATATACTCTGTGACGTCCACGTCTGTCCAAAAAGTTCTCTCTTGAAAACTTATGTGAACGATTCACCACTTCATTCAGGAAATCTTTTATCAGACCGCGATATTTTTTCATATCACGAATATCCATATGACGCGCAATGTGTTCACCTTGCTTTGTAATATCCGTCATTAAGGAATTCAGCTTTGCCTGAAGATTCTGTTCCTCAATATTACTAATTAAAGTAAATTTAAAATCACTTCCGGTATTCTGCACCTTCCCCACGTTATCGGTCTGCGTTATCTGCTGCACATTATCTACTTTTATATCCAAAGAAGTCACCTCCCGTCATCCTTCTTTATTCACCGATTTTTTTACTTTGCTTATTTAAAATAGTATACCACAAATCCATCGTCTCGTATATACTCATTCTTTTATCCTCCGGATATAACTGCGTATTTCATTCACACACTGTTCTGATGAACCATTGACGAACCGCTTCTCTATCTCTGCCCTTGCAATATTTTCTTCTGAAAAATCTCTTTCGTCTGCTAAATATCGTCTGCACAATTCTGCATACTTTGGTGTTTTCTGCTGCTGTTCACGGAACAAGGCACGACCCAACCGCTCCCCATCCTCTAGTTCAATATATAATGGCACTAACGCTTCTTTTCCAAAATAGTTTCTCAATTTTTCATAGGATTCTAATGTACCAATTGCCAGATACTGTTTTTGGGCTAAATCAATCTGCCCATCATCTGCTGTAAAATAATTCCATATACCATGCACCGTGTCATAGCTTCTTTTTTCTATAATTTTTCCTTCTCTTTGAAATGACTGCATCCGTTCTTCTGTCACAAAATAATACTCTACACCGTCTGTCTCTCCTTCTCTGATTGGGCGGGTAGTGTATAAAATAATTGGATGTAATTCTTTTTCTATTTCTAACAGTTTTTTATAAATTGTATCTTTACCTACGGAACTTTTTCCCATAAGATAAAATATTTTTCCCATATTTCTAGCCTTTCTTCATCATTGTCTTCTATGTTGCAGAATGTATAATCGCCTTATTGCTATTGGTTATCCTCTATAACAAACAGCGTTTCTGTTGATATATCAGAGGTGCCTTCCACCTTCAATCCCGATTCTTTTTTGTATAAAATCTGGTCAAGTGCAATCCTGCTGATTCGTTCACCCGGCACAAGTAATGGAATACCAGGTGGGTATACAAATACCATTTCCCCACAGATTCTACCTACGGATTCCTTAAATGGAATTCTTGTTTTTTTAGCATTGTCTGCCTCTGCTAATGTAAACACCTGCTCCGGTTCCGTCAAAACTGCTGTCCTTATATCATTCTTCTGTTCAACAATTTCCCTATCTATCTCTAACAATGCATGACTCAGACGGGAAAAGCCTTCTTCTTCGTCTGCCAATGTTGTAATGCCAATCACATAATCCTGAGCTGCCATTTCCATCTGTAAATGGTATGTTTTCAGTAATCTGTCATATAGTTTTGCTCCCGTCAAGGAAGTACCTTTCACGGAAAGAATTAGTTTAGAAGCATCAAAATCATAGACACCATTTTTTCCAATCATGTTTTTATCTGCACATTTGATATGATGACCCTGTTGCATTTCTTTAAGAAATGTATTTAGACAGCCATGTAACCTGTCATATCGTTCCGTACCTTCTTTTCTTACCAAATCCACACAATTTTCCGCTGATGCCATCAGCAGATAAGAAGGACTGCTTGTCTGGTAAATGGCAAGATATTTTTTTAGTCTGTCTCGATCCACTAAGTGTCCCTGCATATGCAAAACTGCCGTCTGGGTAAAGCTTGGCAGTGTCTTATGGAGGCTGTTAATTACAATATCTGCCCCACATTGCAATGCACTTATCGGAAATCTTTTATCACAGCAAAAATGAGCACCATGGGCTTCGTCTACGATCAATGGCACGCCATATGCATGCGTAATCTCTGCAATTGCCTTCACATCAGAAACCACACCATCATACGTAGGCGATGTAATCAGCACTGCTTGAATATCTTTATATGTTTCTAATGATTGTCGCACAGTCTCCGGTAAAATACCTCCTGCGATTCCATATTCCGAAACATAAGCAGGATACAGATAACTGGCTTTACAGCCAGTCAGCAACATCCCATGAAATACTGCCTTGTGACAGTTTCTTGCCACCAATAGACGACCATTTCTTTCTACGCAAGAGCTAATGGCCGCAAGAATTCCACAGGTACTTCCATTAATCAGCATCTTAGATTCTTCTGCTTGATAAAATGCTGCTAACTTCTCCTCTATTTCCTTCAAAATGCCCTCTGCATGATGAAGATTGTCAAATCCTTCTATTTCCGTAATATCCAGTTCATAGGGATTACAAAAGCGTCCCATTCTCCGCTTATGCCCCGGCATATGAAAAGGATAATAATCCGATTCACTGTATTTTTTTAATGCTTCATATAGCATGGACTTCCTCCAGTTTAATGAATAATTCGTGCGCATCACTTTTTATATACTAGCAAATTTCGAATACTACATTCTATAATAAACCGTTGTAATTTTCTAGTATATAAAGGAAACAGCCTGTAGTTACCCACAGGCTGTTATTTTATCTGATAATGACATCCTCTAAATCTCCTGATTCTAATGCAAGAATCAAAGATTCCGCCGTTGCAATATTTGTTGCAACTGGAATATTATACTGGTCACAATATCGTAAAAACATATATACATCCGGTTCGGAACCATCATCCATACTTGGATTGTAAAAGAAAATCATCAAATCAATGCCGCCTTCTGCAATACGCTCCACCAACTGTCTATCACCACCGATAGTTTCTGGATGAAACTTATGAACCTTTAAATATGTTACATCCTCAATTCTTCTGCCTGTAATTGCTGTTGCATAAATCTCATGCTTCGCCAAAATCTTTTTGTATGCAATACAAAAATCCTCTATCATACTTTTTTTACTATTATGCGCTATTATTCCTATATTCATCGTTCACCACACCTACATTTTTCGTTTATAGAACGTGTCCGTACACTAGTAAAATTATACCAAAATCATTGCATAAACGCAACTAGATTTATTATTAATTGTAACTATTCCGTACCTCATAGTTACGATGCATCCCCTACATTTTCTACGAACTGTGCAGTCCAGCACAATCCTATTCTGTATAGTTACTATTAATTTCAATATCACCTTGATTTTTTTTCAGTGCATCACTATACTAAGTATTATAAAACTATTACAATGAAGGGGGATTCTATGATACTTATTAAGAACGGACATCTTGTTGACCCAAAAAGCAAACGTGATGAGCAAACTGATATTTTAATCAAAGATGGAAAAATACTTTCAATTCGACCAGCAACTGCAGACGAAGAAGCAGCTTGCGAAACCATTATTGATGCAGAAGATTTTATTGTTGCACCAGGCTTTGTAGATACACATGTACATTTCCGTGATCCTGGTTTTACCTACAAGGAGGATATTTACACAGGTGCTGAAGCAGCAAAGCGTGGTGGTTTCACATCCGTTATTTGTATGGCTAACACAAATCCTGTTGTCGATAATGCGGAAACCTTGGATTATGTATTAGCAGAAGGTAAAAAGACAGGCATTCATGTGTATTCTGCTGCCAGCATTACAAAAGGAATGAAAGGGGAAGAACTAACAGACTTCAAAACCTTAAAAGAGCATGGTGCCGTTGTATTTACAGATGATGGTATGCCAATTATGAATGAACAGCTTTTAATTGAAGCAATGAAGTTAGCAAAAGAATTAGACATGCCCCTCAGTTTTCATGAGGAAGATAAAAATATCATCACGAATAATGGTATTAACGAAGGACGTATAGCTGCCCTTTTCGGTGTGACCGGTTCCCCATCTACAGCGGAGGAATTGTTAATCGCCAGAGATTGTCTGTTGGCAGGCTATATCGGAACACGTATCTGTATTCAGCACATCAGTACAAAAGGTGGCGTACAGAATGTGCGCATTGCAAGGGCAATGGGAACTCATGTTGTGGCAGAAGCAACTCCACATCATTTTTCATTGACAGAAGAAGCATTGTTAGAACATAAAACACTTGCGAAAATGAACCCTCCTCTTCGTACAGACAGTGATCGTAGAGAAATTATCAGTGGACTAAACGACAATACGATCTCCATTATTGCTACTGACCATGCACCACACAGCAAAGAAGAAAAAGACAAGGCACTGACTGAAGCACCGAGTGGTATCATCGGCTTAGAGACTTCACTTGCCTTAGGCATGAGTTACCTTGTAAATCGTTCTCTGCTCTCATTGATGGATTTTATTTCCCGCATGAGTTACCAGCCTGCTAAATTCTATGGCTTACATGCTGGCTATATTGAAGAAGGCGGCCCAGCAGATCTTGTACTGTTCCATCCAACTGAATTATGGACGGTAGAAGATTTCAAATCCAAATCCAGCAATTCTCCGTTCCTCGGACAAACGTTACAAGGTCGTGTGAGATGTACAATCTGTAACGGAAACATTGTATATCAGGACATTTAATATTCGACAAGACACCATTGTTTTCATCAATGGTGTCTTTTTTTGTTATCTCACTACACACCAAAGGAAACTATAAAATTTCTTTTTCATATATTCACTAATTTCGAATTTTTTTCTATAATTTTATATATTGGATCAGAATAAGGTATGTAACATACAAGCAAGTGACGGCGATATATTGTCCTCGAATAAATAAGACACCTTTTATACCTTAGTCTGCATACTTGAAAAAGAAAAAGATGATTACTTCCATGGGAACGAAAAACTGTTTATTTCATTTTTAAAATATGCTGAAGCGCTTTTCTGTAACGATGGATGGTTTCCTTTGACCTACATGGCTCCCTTTCTGATACGACTTGATACATATTTTCATATATCACCGCAAATGATTGATAGTCCCCGGTTATCAGAAGCTTATCCACAATTCTGCTAAGTTGTATCATTTCCTTGAATCGTTTTTCAGATACCAGCAGCCCGGACAAAATCGATACGATTTCTTTTTGAATCCTTGCTTTTTCTAATGTTTCATATGTCGACACCTGAGAATACTCCAATAGTTTATATAATATAAAAATTGCTTTTGTTGCATCTTCTTCAAGGGATTTTGCGATATGAATGAGAATCATCATTTCCTGAAAGGTCAATACAAAATCCTGTATATGCATAATATGAAAATCTGGTAATGTCTGATAAAGTGCTTCCTTCAACAGGAATTGTTTCTTAGAATGGTCTTGTTCTAACATTCCCCATATGTATATCACATATTGTCTCTGTACCGCACTTTTCTCATTTACCTTTTGTAGGAGCAGACCAAATAACCGGTCTGCTTCCTTTTTTGAGTTTTCTAACACCATAGCAGACAGGGACTGTTTCAATTCATAAAAGGAATAGGTTGTTACATTTACATACAGTTCAAACGCACCTGTATGAATTCCCAAGCGTTGTAACAACGCTTCTAATAGTTCCTGGTCAGGAATCAGCATGCCATTTTCTATCTTTGATAAAGTCGATTTGTTACATATTCCTCTACATAATACAGACTGTCTAATTCCTTTCTCCATCCTTACATCACGAATTAAATCTCCTAGAAAATAAAGTGCCTTATTATTTTCAAAACTATCTTGTTTGACAGTTCCTTTATTCATTGGTGGCAGTATAATATAATTTTGTTTCGTCTGTTTTTTATCCATGATGACACCAGGAAATTCTCTCTGCAGAAATGGACGAATACATTCTGCAAAATATCCGCCCATTCCCGTTGCTACATAATAACTGTTTAAGATAGAATCCATACCCTTCTGCCTATTATCCATGTAAATTTCACAGATTCCCTTCAAAAATACAATTACCTGTAATTCGCTATATACTTTATGTTTCACAGAAAATACATGCCACTCTTTCAACAGCTTTTCTGCTTGTGCAAAACATCCTTTTTTCATTAAACTACACGCTCGAATAAGCTCATTTTTTTCTTTTAAAATTAACCGTTCTCTCTCCTCTGCCGGGAATTGTTCCAGACAGTTCTCTATTTCATTTACTATTTCCTCACAGATGTCCATTTTTCCCATAACAAGATAATTATAAGACAATGCAAGAAATAAATACATTTCTGTAAATGATAACCAATATGTAGAAATTCTGGACACATGATACTCTGGTTTCGTAATTCTTAATGCTCTGTCTAATACATCATTTATTTCTTTTCTCTCTCCTATTCCTGATTTCAACATAATTAGTCCTTTATAGCAAAGACATTGCTGATAGTACAATTGATTTTCACCATACTCCACCTCATCTATTTCCCTCAATATCTGCGCCGCCTCCTCTAACTGCCAGACATCAATATATCTTAAGCACAGGTATAATTTTCTATAAATATCACAGTCTCTTTTATCACGAAAAGCAGGGTAAACATTACTGTTCACACCTGCTTTTTTCATAAATTTCTTTAACATTATATAGCTTATTCCAGATTTTCCTGTTTCAATTCTTGATAATGACTGCACAGAACAAATATCTGCTGCAAATTCTTCCTGAGTAACACCAGCCCTTCTTCTTAACTCCTTAACAACACTGTTGGCATTTCGAATGGTCATATCTTTCTCCTTTCACTACGCACGGTTCTATCATATCACCATTCCCACTTGTATTATGGTGATTCCCCATCTTACATCCCTTCACAATACTACTCCTTTCCGCTGCCTATAGTGTGGGAAGACAACGGACTGATTATAACACCAATCTAAAATTGTAAAAACTGTTTTTTTTCACTTTTTCATTATGATATTGTCATTATTAACATCGCGTGCGCATCCTATGTCTCCATTCTATGAACATAAAATATAACCATTCCGTATTTTCATATGCACTGTACGGTTCCTCCCGCTCCTTTGCCGAATAGTAATTTTAACATTTACAATTACGGTTCCTCAATTAAAAATTCTTCTTCTACTACTGGTTCTTTTTTTGTTACTTTCACACTGTCAAAAGCCATTATACCAGCCATTGATAAAAGTGTATTACATATGAATATAATTAAAAAAATTATTCCAATCGTCTTCCAGATACGTCGTGAGCGTCTGTTCTTAATTATCAACTGCTCATTAATTCGTGATAATTGCTCTGCAATCTCATTCTTATTTCTTTCAGAATGTATATCTGCACCAAGCAACTGGCTTACCTCTGTTTCTAATACATCTGCAAGCTTTTGCAGGGTAGCTGCATCAGGAACAGATAGTCCCTTCTCCCATTTTGAAACGGTCTGGCGGACAACATTAACTCTTACTGCCAACTCCTCCTGTGTAAATCCTTTGCTTTTTCTCAATGCTTTTATATTTTCTCCAAGCATACATGATACCTCCTTTGGTTTGATAGCATCATCTTATCTAAAAAGCTTCGTTGCCACAAGCAACACAAATTAACATTGCTGTTTCTAGTATATAAAAACTTCTTTTCACACGTAAATTAATTATGCACATTAAAAAATGCTATTAAAAAGATATCGTAATCAGTTGTCCTTCTTCATCTCCATATACGGAAGTTCGTCATAGCCGCATTTTTTATACACTTGAATCGCCTTTTCGTTATCCCTCTCAACTTCCAATCTTAATAAGGTGTCAGGATATTGTTTTTCAATGTATGAAAAAAATCTACTGCTAATCCCCTGTCCTCTATATTCTGGCTTAATATATAAATCTTCAACCCATATACACGGCTTTCCAAATTCAGTTGAGAAACTTTTTGCAACCATCGCGTACCCTTGAACAACACTTTCATTCTGAAATATATAGCCTTCCACATAAGGACACTTACCTACACAATTCTCTATATCACTATTAAATATTTCATCCGATCCATTACTCAAAACTGCCGATGAATTATAAAATACCCGCATCATAGCAAGTACACATTCCTTATCCGATTCTATCATGGCTCTTATTATACAGTTCATCATACATCCCCCCTTACCATATCCATTTAATTTAATCATTTGCGAAAGTGAAGGCCAGCCGCAAATTGTAGCTTGTGCTACTTAACTAAATATTCATTTATTACATCATCACTCCAAATGTGTGCTTCGATATATCTTTCTGGTCCATACCTTCCATCATTTACATTATCACAAAAAGTTGGATGCGAATCACCATATGTAAAAGATATTGTTTTTATGTTAAACATTTCAATAGGTATTTTTATATACGAGCTATTATCATACCAGGTACTTAACCATGGACTATGTTCTACCACCATATAGTGCGGAACTTGTCTACAAATTAATCCACCTTTTCTTTGGAACTCGTTTCTCAGTATGTTTTCATAATAAATTCTTGCTTGCATATAATCAACATTTCTTTTAGCACATTGTGCATTAGGCTTAGTAATTGCTATTTCCCTAAGCATAATGTCCATGCTGATGCTCACTTAACTCATGCTCATGACTATGATTCTCACTATCTCCAGTATGAGTATGGAGATGTGTATGAACATGCGTGTGTTCATGTGTATGCACCATATCGCCGTGACTATGTTCGTGAGTATGTGTGTGTTCATGTTCGTGAGTATGTTGCAATTCGATTGTATCTTTTACCATGAAGTAGGTACTAATAACCATAATTATCCGTATATGGCAGTTCTTTTTTTTGTTAAAGGTTCTTTTCTTTCACTTTTACCTATCCTTTTTTCAATCAAACTATATATAAATAATCCTAATCCTGCTCCAAGATATAAGAATGAAGCCATCATTGTGGGTTCTACATAGTTCAATAATATCTTTGACAGTGGAACATTAATTGCGTATAATGCGGCAGCCAATATCGCATATATTGTTGCAATATTCTTTGATTTCAATTTCTATTCCTCCATAAAATTCTTATTGGTTTAACAAGTTATATTCTACCACAATCCCTAACATATTTCACCAATCAAACAATTTTCAATAAAAAAATAATTTACCATTTTCTTTCTGGATTTCATCTCAGCAAGAATCTACATATGTAATATTTGCATTAGTTTTCTTCTTTGATTTTCTAATTTTTCTTTTTGGGTATTTTATTCTACGACGATATGCAATTAAAATTACTAATAGTAACAATATAGCGCAAAATCCTTTTAGAGCAACATCTGATTCAATAATACATTTAAGTATCATATCTAAGAAAATTAAGATATTACGTATTTCATTCATCTTTTCATCTCTTTATAAAAATATATGTGATGATGATGATTTAATAACTGGAATGTGTGCTTGTTTGTAAGTAAAAATTACTTACTCACTACTCACTCAAGGAATTTAGACATAAAAAAAGCGGAAGTGCTTATTTTTCAGTACTTCCACAATTTTGACTAATGAGACATCGGGGATTCGAACCCCGGACAACTTGATTAAAAGTCAAGTGCTCTACCGACTGAGCTAATATCCCATATTATATATTTCATATAAAAGTGCCCAGAACCGGAATCGAACCAGTGACACGAGGATTTTCAGTCCTCTGCTCTACCAACTGAGCTATCTGGGCATCTGAGTTGCGGGGGCAGGATTTGAACCTACGACCTTCGGGTTATGAGCCCGACGAGCTTCCAGACTGCTCCACCCCGCGATACTATTTAATTGTGGCTTACGCCAATTGGATGGAGGTGGATTCGAACCACCGAAGCAAAATGCAGCAGATTTACAGTCTGTCCCCTTTGGCCACTCGGGAATCCATCCATATTTAAAAAAGCCGATGATCGGACTCGAACCGATAACCTGCTGATTACAAATCAGCTGCTCTGCCAATTGAGCCACATCGGCATAAGTATTTTGCATGAAAATGGGACCTACAGGGCTCGAACCTGTGACCCTCTGCTTGTAAGGCAGATGCTCTCCCAGCTGAGCTAAGATCCCATGCTAGCAAAATATTATAAAATTGCTTGCTGTACAATTACTTGTACAACGACCCAGAAGGGACTCGAACCCTCGACCTCCGCCGTGACAGGGCGGCGCTCTAACCAACTGAGCCACTAGGCCATTTAGAAGATATTCATTATACCTTCAAAACTGCATATAGAAAATTATTATCCAAATATATATTGGTCAAGCCCTCGACCGATTAGTAACAGTCAGCTACATACATTACTGCACTTCCACCTCTGTCCTATCTACCTCATACTCTCTAAGGGGTCTTACTGTATTTCTACATGGGATATCTCATCTTGAGGGGGGCTTCACG
>JBGVMW010000184.1:0-2323 GCA_045125095.1 Lachnospiraceae bacterium | reverse complement strand
TTGTCATTGCAGAACCATCTGAATTAGCACTGTAACGAATATAGAAGTAGCTATCAACTCCTGGGATACCATCTATACCATTTTTACCATTTCTAGATTTTGTCCAAGAGAATGCTCTGTTGAATGTTTTACCATCAATGATAATAGGAATTTGCAAACTACCATTATCTGACAATGTTTTACCAGCTTTAGCAGTGATTGTGATAACATTTTTTGATTTGGTAATAGTCATACCCGTTACACTAGGAATAGTACCAACTGTTGGTGTAACTGGTGTAATACCTTTATATCCAATTGCAGTTGTTGTAATAGTAATATCACTTGAAATGTTTCCTTCAAAATCACAAGGGAATGTATGGTTTTCATTCGTTAATAACGCAGTATAAGCATCATATCCAGCTCTACCATCTTCACCAGTATATTTTTTCCATTCATAATCAACGAAATTATTACTATCTGCTTCTGTAAAATCTACATATGTTCCTATCCATGTACCAATAGTTTCACCATTATTGTCAGTGAATGTTTTTCCATCATTTGAGTATTTAATGTGAAGATATGAACTTGTTCCATCATTTCCTGGTATTCCATCTTTTCCATCATTACCCTTTTGTCCAGTTAAGCAAATAGGTTTACTTTCATATTGTGTACCATTATCTAAGTAGGTAATTGTTTTTGACCATACATATTTTCCATTTTCCCATACTGGTGATACTGTTTGCCATTCTCCATCAAGGAGCTCTGTTGCACTTGTAGATTGATAATAATATGTATCAACACCACTTACAGATACACCACCATTCTTTCCATCATTACCATCACGACCAGTAACACAGATAGGTTCTGTTGTAGAAGTTGTGCTATTATTATATGAGAAAACTGTACGAGTCCAAATGTATTTTCCACTTTCCCAAGTAGGAGCAGAGTCTTGCCATTCACCGTCTAGTAACATAGTTTGAGATGTAGATAAATAATATTGTTCTTTAATATTTACAACGGTTGTTCCGTCGCTACCTCTAAATAAAGACCATGAATATAATCTATAATCTGCTGGAGCTTCATTTGTATCAGTAACGCAAGTACCCATATATTTTGAATTCTCATTAGGCATAGCTGTCATATTTGCACCAGTAGCATTAGCACTATATCTAATATGGAAGAAGTTGCTAACTCCAGGTATACCATCTTCACCATCTATACCATTATATCCGTCAGACACTTTAACAATCGTCATAACGTCGAAACAAGAATCAGCGATATATCTTATACTTAAAGTTTTAGCACCATTAGCAAACGAAGCCATGTCTGGTGTCACGATTAATTGTTCTGTTGTAGAACCTAAATCCGTCCATGCTCCATTTACTTCCTTATATTGCCATTTACCTTGTTCTGTTATGTTATATCTAACCGCAGTTAGAACGATTTCTTGTGGCTCAATTAGTATTGCATAATTATCTGCATATTTGAATATTTGGTCTCCAGTAACAATAACATATTTTGAATCAATACCATCTTCACCAATAAAACGAACCCAGTTATAATCTGCAAAATTTGTACTGTCAGTGGCATTTGTATCCACATAAGTACCAATCCATTTACCTAATTCTTCTCCATTGTTTTTTGTAAAAGTTACACCATCATCAGAATATTTAATGTGAAGATATGAAGAACTACCATCCTCACCTGGTATTCCATCTTCTCCATGTCTACCGTCTGCTCCTTTTACTAGAGTCCATTTATAGCTTGTATATTCTGTTGGTGCTTCATTAACTGTTGAGGTTGCAGTACCCATGTATTTTGTCTCTGAAGTTGGTAACTCTGTCATGTCATGTCCATCTTCAAATTCACTATATCTAATAAAGAAGTAGTTGCTTACTCCATCTTTTCCTGGGTTACCATCAATACCATCATTACCTTTTTCACCACTAATACAAACTGGTTTTGATTCACTTTGCGTATTATTATCTAAGTATGTAATTGTCTTTGTCCAAACGTATTTACCATTTACCCATGCTGGAGCAGTTGTTTGCCACTTACCATTAACTAGTTCTGAATTGCTATCTGATTGATAATAGAATACATCAACTTTAGATACTGATACCCCACCATTCAATCCATCTCTACCGGTTACACAAATTGCATTTGTTGTTTTAATAGTTCCATCTGAATAAGTAAATTCTGTTCTTGTCCAAATATATTTACCAGTTTCCCATGTTGGAGCTACATCATCAAACCATTGTCCATTCATTAACTCTTGTTGTGAAGTAGATAAATAATATTGTTCTTGAATTTGAATAATACTTACTCCGTCTACACCATCTCT
>JBGVMW010000183.1:0-1674 GCA_045125095.1 Lachnospiraceae bacterium | reverse complement strand
TTGGATTTCATGAATCTTTATCCACAAGTAAAATTGAACATCCATTATAAATCTATGGGAGAATTGATGACTATGCTTGAAAGACATGAAGTGGATTTTGTCTTGGCGTTCAAATCCGTCCAACATTATTCTAACGTGCAGTCGCATGTTTTGTTTAACAACCGTTTGGCAGCGATCGTTTCCGAGCATCATCCATTGGCACAAAAAGATAAGGTAACGTTGCTGGATATTCAGAAATATGACCTTGCTTTGCCTTCTAAGGAATTACAGGCTCGGCATGCGTTCGAAATTCTTGTCAACCGTCATTGCCCCCAATTGAGGATACGTTTGGAACTTAATGAAGTGCATATTTTATTGAAATTGGTCGGACGAAGCAATTTGGTATCTGTCTTGTCAGAAACAAGTATTCATGGTATGAACGGTGTCAAGGCTATTCCTTTCGATGTACCAGAAAATGAAATGAAGGGATGTGTACACCTATTGAAAAATACCTATAGAAAATATGCTGTCCAAGTTTTTATCCGTTTACTGAATGAATCCAAGTCTATCCGCAGTCTAATTGGCAAGTGGATGTAAATTTCGATGTATCGGTGTGCGGTTTCCTTAATACCCGTGTACTAAACAAACATATACCAGCCTTTTTGGAAAATGGTTTAAACGTGTATTTTTGCAACACAAATTCATTATTAAATAATTCAGGCAAATGACACTTGTTATTACATGTATGCTTTTTATGGTAGCGTTCATGATTCGCTGCTATGAAGTCTTGAGCGAAGAAAAAGTAGACAATCTTTCGTTGGCCCTTGAACCAAAATCTGAAATCGGTTGTTACGATACGTTTTTTGCGGAAGAATTGGAATACTTATAATGTAATGTATGGAACTCAGACAATTGAAATATTTTGTGAAGGTGGCAGAAACTCTTAATTTTTCGGAGGCCGCTAAGGCTCTTCTCATCACAAAAAGTACGCTTTCACAACAGATCCGTCAATTGGAAGAACAGATGGATACCCAATTGTTTGAGCGGGACAAACATGCCGTTTGTCTGACAGAAGCCGGCAGAGAACTATTGCCATATGCCAAACAGACGCTTTCAGCTGCTGATGATTGCTTTGAACGCATTCTTGAATTACAAAAGTTGTTGAGAGGAACATTGAATATAGGGGTTACTTATTCGTTTAGTCCGATTCTGACAGAAACCTTGTTGGACTTTGCCAAGTCCTATCCTCAGGTAAAGCAAAATATCCACTACAAGCCAATGGAGGAATTGATGCAGATGCTGGAAAGGAACGAACTGGATTTTGTACTTGCTTTTAAACCATCTACACGGCATGACAATATTGAATCGCATGTACTATTTGACAATCATTTGGCAGCCATTGTCCGTAACGGACATCCATTGGCAAACAAGGATAAAATAACTATTGCCGAATTGGAACGGTATGACATAGCTTTGCCGGCTAAAGGTTTGCAAGCCCGTAATGCCTTTGATAGAGTACTGTCACGTTACTTTTCTCAATTCAAGGTACGTATCGAACTGAATGAAGTGAATATTTTGCTGAAATTGATCAAGCAAAGTGATTTGGTGACGGTTCTATCCGAAGCGACAACTTATAGTGAGGAGGGAGTGAAAGCTATATCAATCGATTTTCCCGACAATGAAATGGAGGGATGC
>JBGVMW010000182.1:0-11320 GCA_045125095.1 Lachnospiraceae bacterium | reverse complement strand
CATAGTCTATATTTGACGCGCTCTCGCTCCCTTCAAACGTAGCGGACACTAAGGCTGTAAAATACACAGCCTAAGTGCCGACGTTTTCAGAGGGTCACATATAGACTATGTAGCAAACAGCTATCTGTCACAAACAATTCTGACAATTCGCTGCCAGTTGGCGTTTCGCAATTACCTAATGTTTTTAGTGAAACTATTAATTGTTACAACTATCGTTCTAACTGATATATCTGTAAATGCGAAGGGGTCACTAACAAATAGCGACTGGCAGACAATGGCTTCACATGCTGAACTGACGTTTCAAAACCACCCTTGTACTTCTCAAGCCCATTTAAATTATATACTGCGATAGAACTTTCATTGTTCATGATAATATATTCATCCCATATTTGAATCTGCTCATACTCTTCATTTACTGCCTTTGAAAATACTTCCTTCCCTGAGGCATTGTATACATTCACCATATACGCTTCTTCTGATTCTGTATTACTTATTTCCATACCAAAATATTTACTACTATAAAATGTTCGCTGAATCTCTCCCTTTACCTCCTGCTGAAAGGTTAGCTCCGGTATCTGCTTTCCAGTGAAAATATCAAATTCTGACGCACCCACTGCAACTGCAGTGGTATCATTTATATATTGAATCTCCGGCATAATCTCATCATCAAATGTTTTACTGCTTACCAGATGGTCTGTTTTGTTTTCACCAACAGAATCTAAGTTGTGGAAAACTGCCAATGTGCTGAGTTTACCACCACTTATTTTCAAGTGAGTAATGCCTAGCTTGATTCCATCCTGAGAAATGCAGAAATCTGCCGGATAACCACTCTGGTCCATGATAACAGAAACCTCTGCTAACGTAGTTCCCGAACCAGCTGAATTATACATCCTAATCCAGGATTTTCCATCATCCTCTAAAAGCGCAGCAACCACTCCAGTTGAAGAAATACTTAATTTCTGTACCGGAAGCAAGGTATCTATATCGCAAACCTTTCCGCTCGTATTGCAGACAAATACCTCTCTCCCACCTTTATCTGCAATCGCGACATACTCATCACTTGTTGCATATATTGGGTTTTGCATCTCATATGTAATGTTCCATAGAACTTTTAGATTACCATCAATATAACTTGCTCCATCACTACTGTATTTCATAATACCATTGGCATATGTGACATATTGAACAGTGTCTGCATCCTCTCTTTTTAAGCTGTCAATTACCTTGCCATTGTCATATACTTTATATTTTTCTGAAAAATAAAAGTACCCGGTTATCCCGGCGATGAGAACAAGCACCAACACAACCACCAACAGAATACGAATTCTATGATTTCTTATTTTTCTTTTATAATCATCCTCATCGAGGTCCTCTATCTTTGAGGTATTTCTTTTAAATAGATTTTTCTTCCCAGTCATGATGACTCCTTTAAATTGTAATTTATAAAATGACGTTATACTGTCTATTAATCACATTATAAATCCCCAACCGATTTAGGGCAACCATATTTTTTCTCCCACAAGTATCTTATTTACATCTTCAATCTGGTTTAATTCCCGAATTTCATCCACTTTATCCGTAGTTTGGTAAATTTTCATGCTGATAATCTCCAAGGTATCTCCCTGCTCCACAATGTATGCCTGCTTCCCTTCTATAGACACTGTCTGCGTAGCTATTTCTGCGTCTTCTGTTGTGTCTTGCAAATCTTCTACCGTCATTTCGTTGGAATTTTCTTCTGTAGTATCTGCCACGTTTTCATCAGTATCACTGCCAATCACTCCACTTTCTACACCTATATCACTGTCATTGCTGTCCCCCATATTGGAGGTTATCACTCCATCAGAAGGCGTCGTACTGGTCTGTGTATTTGTAGAGGTATCCGATATTGCAGACACCTGACTGGTCAGACTTTTCACTTCCTGTTCCATGTAGGATAATTTTTCATAATTGTCAAGAACACTCATTCCAATTGCAAAAACTATCAGTAATGCAAAGGTAGCAAATGCATACGACAAGCCAGAACTTTTTTTCACTTTCTGCGTTTCTTTTTCCTGAACCATTCGGCGGAACTGCCTTGCTGCCTTGTCCGGCACTTGTGCATTGGTTTCCTCCGTCCGTTCTCCAAAATAGTGAACCATGTATTCCTGCATGGCTCTGTTTTTTTCATAGTATATGTAATAACCCCCCTGGGATTTTAATGCTCCATTTTCATTACGGAAAATTTTTTCTTCCCCTTCCATGGTGTCCATATAAAAAAGTATGGAATCAGTCTCTCTAAACTGCTCTTTGTGTATCGAGAGCAATCGTTCTTCTAATGACTTGTCCCATCCCTCCGTTGACAAAAACCATCCTACAATCTCAAGACCAGGAAAACTCTGTTTCATTTCTTCTAAGATTTCTGTCCATTTTGTTTCTGTAAAATGAATCCGGTTATCCTCTCCACACACATAATCAGTAATTCCTACGGCACCTTCTACATATGTCTGCCTGTTTCCTGTTCTTTGGAAGGTTCCTAACAGTACCGCTGCCTGCATAGATGACTTGTTCTCTTTCCCTAATTTGTTTAAGAAAGTAATCACGTAATCTTCTACATATACTGCTTTCCCTGCTTCTGTGATACCAATCTGTCTGATATTCTTTGGTGATTTGCTATGTTCCTCTTTTGCAGTATGCTGATGATTATTTTCCATGATAAACCTCCATATAAACTTTGTTTGTAACTATTCAGTACAGTTCCATTCTAAATAGTTACCTTTGTTTTACAAAAGAGATTATCACAACTATTTTGTTTTTTTTGTCGCAATGTGGTGGGAATTTAAAAAATCCGAAGGCTTGTATAAAACCTTCGGATTCTCGATGTATTGGAATATATGTTTATTACTTTACTAAGAATTTCATAAAATTCTTCTTACCCTTCTTAACGATAACACCATCACCAGAAAGGTCATCCATTGTAAAGGATGCAGACACATCTAATTTTTCACCTTCTACCGTTACACCGCCCTGCTGTACAGCACGTCTGCCTTCTGACTTAGAAGATACCATTGCACCTTTTACTAACATAGTTAAAATATCAATGCTTCCCTCATTGAAATCTTCATCAGAAAGCTCTGTTGTTGGCATGTTTGCTGCATTTCCGCTGCCAAATAAAGATTTCGCTGCTTCCTCTGCCTTCTGTGCTTCTTCCTCACCATGAACCATTTTTGTTAATTCAAATGCAAGGATTTCTTTTGCTTTATTTAACTGGCTGCCTTCCCAGCTATCCATTTTATCAATTTCCTCCAATGGAAGGAATGTGAGCATACGGATGCATTTTAATACATCGCTGTCTGCTACATTTCTCCAGTACTGGTAAAATTCAAATGGAGATGTCTTATTCGGATCAAGCCATACTGCACCCGACTGTGTCTTACCCATTTTCTTACCTTCGGAATTCAAAAGAAGCTGAATGGTCATAGCACAAGCATTTTTTCCTAATTTACGACGGATTAATTCGGTTCCACCAAGCATATTGCTCCACTGGTCATCACCACCAAACTGGAGGTTACAGCCGTATTTCTGGAACAAGGTGTAGAAATCATAGCTCTGCATTATCATGTAATTGAATTCTAAGAAGCTTAATCCTCTTTCCATACGCTGTTTGTAGCACTCAGCAGTCAACATTCTATTTACACTAAAATGTGGCCCTACTTCACGAAGTAACTCTACATAGTTCAAATCCATTAACCAGTCTGCATTATTTACTAACAATGCTTTTCCGTCTGAGAAATCAATAAAACGACTCATCTGCTTTTTGAAGCACTCTACGTTGTGATTGATTGTCTCAACTGTCATCATCTGGCGCATGTCAGTTCTTCCAGATGGATCTCCAATCATAGCTGTACCGCCACCTACTAAAGCAATCGGCTTATTTCCTGCCATCTGCAAACGCTTCATCAAACACAATGCCATGAAATGTCCTACATGAAGACTGTCCGCTGTCGGGTCAAAACCAATGTAAAATATTGCTTTACCATTGTTGATTAACTCTTTGATCTCTTCTTCATCTGTCACCTGGGCTATTAAGCCTCTGGCAACTAATTCATCATAAACTGTCATACTTTCTTCCTCCTAAACTTTGTTTTAAGTCTGCTTTTATTGTAACTGTGTTTCACCTAATATTTTACCCGGCTAATCGTTCTCTTGGATATATTGTAGGTGGCATCATCTTCAGTATATTTCCTAGTATACAAAAAAGTCTCGCCCTAAAAGGACGAGACTGTTATTCCCGTGTTACCACCTTTATTCACAAACTGCTCACGCAGGTTGTCTTTTCGAGTACCACTGATCATCTTAACAACGACTTCGGTTATACTCTAGCACGATAACGTGTGCAGGATTCCGTCGCAGCCTACTCATTTCTTTTCGGTGCGAAGCTCAAAGAGGTATTCAAAATCAGCTTCCCACGCGCCTCTCAGCAACCGGCAACTCTCTGTGTGTTCCCTTGATTCCTACTTGTTCTTATCATAGCCTTTGTATCACATTAGATTAAGGTGATTGTATAATAAAGTTGGGGTAGTTGTCAAATTATTTTTGATTTCATTACACCTTTACAATGCTTGAGAAATGTTAATTTTCTACAAACCCAAAACACTCACATTGAGATGTACTAATTTTCAGATGTTAAAAGGACTGCTTCGCCCCCTGCAAAACAGTCCTCATTTCAGCAATAAAAAACTTACACCAAACTTGTTTTTTTCAAAATTAAATTACTGATTGCTCCAAACCCTATACTGAATGCTACTCCTCCTGCCAGACATAGAACAACATTCATGATAGCAGCATCAAGCGGCGTCAACACAGGTATCATCATAAAAAACAGCATGCCTACACAGAACGATCCCACCATTGAAAGCCATGTCTTTTGCTTTGCCGCAACACTCACGGCAAGGTAAATTGGCACAAATACCAGAACCAAGAATATCTTTGACAACAGACACATAACAATTCCATTGACGCCCGCTGCTCCTGTGTCAAACGGCAACCCTGAGATAGCACCACCAAGCATTGTACCGACAAAAAAAGCAAGAAGCATACAAGCTCCACCCACAAAGCCTACAAGTGTTTTTGATATGACATAGTCACTTTTCTTTGATCGGACAGTGAAAAGATTTTTCGCATATCCGCTTCGGAAATCGTCCGAAACAAAGAGACAAACGAGGACAGAAACAAAGAAATAAAGCATATTGATGTTGCACATACCCGTCAGACTCATATCCATTGCCGAGTTTTCACTGCTAAGTGTGCCAATGGCTTGCCAGGTATTATCAAAGCCTTCCATTACCGTTTCCACTCCCGTTTGTGGATCTACTGTAACAGAACCATCCATCATAGTAGTCATCACTAAGATAAGGATCGGCATAATAAGGCAGACACCTACCATGATATAAAATAACCGCATTGTGAACATTCTTCGGAAGTCCACTTTTAACATACTTTTCAGCCTTTTCCCAAAGCCGTTATGTTCAAATTTCATTTCCATGTTATCTGCCTCCATTTTCATTCATTAAATCGATATAGTATTCTTCCAAACCAATCTTAGCTGTTTTGATTTCACTCACTAAACTACCGTTTTCATACAGATAAGTGACAATTTCTTCGGGACTTCCTGCGTCATAAACACGGATATATCCGCTTTCATCCTCTTCTACACGGGAATACTTACAGGCAAGTAACGCCTTTGTCCTGTTCATGTCTTTTGTCCGAAGTGCAACATAGGTACGACATCCCGCTTCCAGTTCTTCGGCAGTCATTTCCTTGATCATTTTTCCACCACGAACGATACCATAATGAGTCGCAATCTTTTCAAGCTCACCCAGTATATGAGATGATATTACAACGGTGCATTGATAGTTCTTGGTTATATCCACAAGCACTTCTCTCATAATTCGCATACCGTCTGCATCCAGGCCGTTGATTGGTTCATCAAGAACAAGCAAGGTCGGATTTCCCAGTAATGCCATTGCTATGCCAATTCTTTGTTTCATACCGAGAGAACAATTCTTATATTTATTAGAGGCAGCACCTTCCATTCTTACCATTTTAAGAACTTTTCTTACTTCTTCCTCGGGATTTTTAATACTCAAATTGGCAGCTTGAAGCATCATATTGTTCCACACACTATAATTCGGAAAGCATCCGGGAGCTTCGATTAACACTCCTATCTTTGCTCGTACATCTGCATCTGTATAATCTTTTCCAAACAGCTTAATCTGTCCTCCACTTGGAACAAGAAGTCCACATATCAGTTTTTCCGTGGTGGATTTTCCGCTTCCGTTTTCTCCAATGAAGCCATAAATCGCACCCACAGGAACAGTCATGTCAAGACCTTTAAGAGCCTGCTTGTCTCCAAAGTTTTTTGTTAATCCTTTGATTTCTATTGCATTCATTCTGACCGCCTCCTTTTAATATACATCGCTCCTAGAGAGTATACGTGTACCAAGCACTGTATAAATAACCGACCACACTACAGAAACTACCAGGCACACAAGTACGGTCACAATGTTGCTGCTTAAGCACGCATAGACTGATGAACCGTACAGGAATATGTTGAGTGCAGAGTTATTTCCCATAACTGCTGCTGCACCGATGATAAGAATACCTGTACCAAAGAAGAATGATGACGCAATGGAAACACCAAAATATCTTCTAAAAATGATGTTAAGGAATGTATATAGGCTTGCCCAACCAAGACTCATAATCATTTTTCCTAAGATTGCGCAGATTAACGAACCGACATTGACCTCAAATGACATTCCCACAAGTAAGCCTGCAATCACTCCACCAATTAAGTAAGTAATACACATACAAACCATAGAGAACGCTCCTACTATTGTCTTAGACATCATATAGTCCTGCTTTTTCGCATGGGTAGTAAATAACTGTTTTACATATCCACTCTTATAGTCATGTCCGATGAAGATGGATACCATAATACCGCCAAAGATGAATACCATGTTCATGTTGGCGTAATCTGCAATATTGTTTACCACATACAGAGGTGTTTGTGCCGCAATAATCTGCCATGTGTTTGTGTACAGTGGCTCAGTTATCGTTCCATCAGGGGACGGCATACTCGTCATGCTTAAAACCATTGCCGAAATAAGTGCAGAAACGACGAGAAAAATGTAAAACATCGGAGTATGGAATAAACGATAGAAGTCAACGCCCAGCATACCTTTCAAGCGTTTAAAAAAGCTCGGCGATTCAAATTTTAATTCATGTGTGGTTGCCATTATTCATCCTCCTTCTTTGACATCAACTCAATATAGTATTCTTCGAGACCGATTTTATTTTTCTTGATTTCACTGACAACATGTCCGTTTTGAAGCAGGTATTCTACTATCCTTTCTGTGTCATCCACATCATATACACGAAGATAGTTTTCTTCTTCCTTTACACTGTCAAATTTCTTCTGGAGAACCGCTTTTGCTCCATTCATATCTTTGGTTTTGATTGATATGAACACACGGGCACGGCTATCCATATCTTCTGCGGATATTTCACAAATCATTTTTCCCTGACGGATGATACCGTAATGCGTTGCAATCTTTTCAAGCTCGCCAAGGATATGGGAAGAAATCAGAACGGTACAGCCGTATTTTTGCGTAATATCAACAAGTATCTCCCTCATAATTCTCATACCATCGGTATCCAAGCCGTTGATAGGCTCATCAAGAATCAGTAAAGCAGGATCCCCTAAAAGCGCCATAGCAATACCGATTCGTTGCTTCATACCAAGAGAGCAGCTCTTGAATTTGATTTTTGCGGAGTCCTCCATGCGGACAATCCGGAGCACACGATGAATCTCATCGGTCCGATTTTCAAGTCCCAAATTGATAGCCTGCATCATCAAGTTGTCCCATACACTTGAATTCGGGAAGCAGCCTGCATTTTCAATCAAAGCACCGACTCTCACTCTGACTCCGGCATCTGTATAATCCTTTCCAAACAGTTTCATTTCTCCAGCGTCTGGAACAAGATGTCCACATATAAGTTTTTCTGTCGTGGATTTTCCACTTCCGTTTTCGCCGATAAAACCATAGATTGCTCCGACGGGAACAGTCATATTCAGATTATCTACCGCATACATCCCCCGAAAGCTTTTTGATAGATTTCTGATTTCAATAGCATTCATTTTCTACCGTCTCCTTTTCTTAATTTATATCTTTTAATAAAAAAATTTGGTAACTGTTCAGAACCCCTTGGGTTCAAGTAATCATTTATTGTGCAAAACAGAGAATTGAAAAAATTATTTTCAGTCTGATTTGCGGTTGATTTGTTGATAAAAAATGAATATTTATGATTTATGCATCCTCCTTGTGGATAAGATGCAACCATCATCATTTTACTAGCTTCATTTTCGTCTTATGAGACGATTTTGAATATATTTATTATCATATGCACCTCTAAATTTAATACTTATCCACCGTCATTTTGCCGAGTACCTTATGTACCAAAACTGGATTTTTTTTTGCATTTCCGCTACAATAGAAACATAGAAATTAGCGGAAAGAAGGTGGTCTGAATGCCAGTTAATATCACAGAAGATTTTGTTCGTCAACTTATGGAACAGATTGATTTTCTAACAACACAGAACAAAGCATTAACCGATACTATTACTGACCTGAATCAGACCATCAAGGAACTGAAAGAACAGTTAAACAAAAACTCAAAAAACAGTTCCAAGCCACCTTCTTCAGATGGTTTAAAGAAACCGCCTGTAAACAAAGACAAAAGCCTTCGTGGCAAATCAGATAAAAAGCAGGGTGCCCAGAAAGGTCACGAGGGTGTGAATCTTTCTGTTATTTCGGAACCTGATTACATCGAAAACCATATGCATTCGGATTGTGAGCAATGTCCTTATCATGAGCAATGTCTGGATAAAGCATGCATTGCTGAAACACGTCAGTCTATTGACGCTGAAGTTACAGTAAACATTACTGCTCATAACCTTATTATTGTACCAGAATGTCCTATGCACGGTGGGAAAAAAGCTGGTTCTTTTCCTGTTGAGTTAAAAGCAACTGTGCAGTATGGTAAAAATATTCAGGCACTGGTTGTTGCGCTTAACACCGTAGGTGCAGTCAGTATTAATCGTACCCACGAAATACTTGCAAGTGTATTTAACATTCCACTAGCTACAGGAACCATTAAAAACATGGTGACCAGATTTGCAAACTCGCTAACGGATACGGTAAAGAAAATCCGTCAGAGAATGATTTCCCGTGAACTTATCCACTGTGATGAAACGGGTACCAGAGTTAATGGCAAAACATGGTGGGTTCATAATGCATCTGACAGTCTCTTTACCTTTTTGGCAATAAGCCAAAAGCGGGGACAGATTGGAATGGACGAAGCAGCTGTTATGCCAAACTTTGAAGGCATTATTGTCCATGACTGTTGGGCGTCCTATTGGAAGTATCCCCAAGTGGTACATGCTGTCTGTTGTGCTCACCTCTTGCGAGAATTGAACGGTGTTATTGAGAATCACCCAGAGCAAACCTGGGCAGCACGGTTCAAAAATCTTCTTCTCGATATGAAAAAGGTTCGAGATAAGGCTGTCTCTAAAGAAAAGGATGAGCTCAGCTACTATCATCTCCATAAATTTGATAAGGAGTATGATAACATCATTAAAACTGCATATGAAGAGAATCCAATTCCTGAAAAAACGCTTAAAAAGCGTGGTCGCACGAAAAAGAGTAAAGTATTAAATTTGATTTGCAGACTGGATAAATACAAGGCATCAGTCTGTCTATTTACCAAAAACTTCTTTGTCCCATTTGATAATAATCAAGCTGAACGCGATCTTCGTATGATAAAAGTAAAAACGAAAGTTTCAGGCTGCTTTAGGAATGAAAATGGAGCAAAGGAATATTTGAACATAATGAGCTATGTCGGAACTGCAAAGAAACATGGAGTAAATGCTTTTACTGCAATCCAGGCAGCATTAAATGATAATCCAGATATCATCTTTGAGTAGCTGGGTTCTGAACAGTTACAAAATTTGTATAATTACCTCAATGACAAATGTACAGCAAAAGAAGTGTAGCTGCTGCAATTCATCTACACATCTTTTAATCTCGCCTGTATCTATTATTTTTCCGATATGTACAGGTAACCATATTCTATTTCTTTATTGAGCAATTCCTGCCTTTTTTCTAGCCTCCATTGTTGCATTTTGTGCATTCTGTAAACTCTTTTCTATAATTGCGCGTTGTTCCTGCGCACGTTTTTCTGCTTCCGCCGCACTTACATCTTCTCTTGCTTTCTGTTCTGCTGCTAATCTTTCTCTTGCTTCCTCTACAGACTCTCCCTCTTTTGTCAGAAAATTATCTACAAACTTGTCTGCAATCTTATTAAATCCTCCAACAGCACCTTCTTCAATTTTCTTGTACCCACCAACTACCTTTTCTTCAATTTTTTTATTTGCTTTTACTAATTTTGATTTTCCCATTTCACTATATCTCCTTTTCTTAAATTGAATTTGCTTTATCTTATGCAACTATAATACCAGATGATTATTTATGTACTGTTTAAATTTTGTTAAAGAAATGTTAATGTCAGGATTTTTTCTGCTTTTTCGAGTAAACCCTTGATTTTACCTGAAAGTTTAACCCTGAACGAAAACCGACTCACTGCAAAGGCTTCACTTCTAAAAACAAATGGCAGAAGACAACTCTAACACTATGCCCTTTTTTTAATTCAACTTCACGAGACTCTTAAGCCTTTGGTTTTGTAAAATATGGACACTTTTTCATATTGTTAATTCCTCCATAGCGGCACCGCACTTGCCACAATATTTCATATCAATAGATGTTTTTGCACCGCAGCTTGGACACACCGCACTTAATACTTTTCTGTCCTTCTCTAACGTTGAAATCTTTTGTCTGGCTTCTTGGATAGCTGCATATCTCTCCATGATTTCCGGACTCATTTCATCTCCAGCATCCAACCTTATCACAGCGAGATTCCCTATCTCCTTTGCCAATCCCTTAATTTTTCTCTGCTGTTCCGCAATCTGCCCGTCCAATTTACAATTATCAGCTCCATTTTTTATACTTTGAACAAAGCCTGCCATTTCCGCATTTAATTTACCTGTAAAGTTCATTTTAATTACCTCCTTGCATTTAATAGTTTGTAGATAATTGCGAAACGCCAACAAGGTAGTGAATTGTCAGAATTGTTTGTGACAGATAGCTGTTTGCTACATCGTCTATATGTGACCCTCTGAAAACGTCGGCACTTAGGCTGTGTATTTTACAGCCTTAGTGTCCGCTAC
>JBGVMW010000181.1:0-6701 GCA_045125095.1 Lachnospiraceae bacterium | reverse complement strand
TACATAGTCTATATTCGACACGCTCTCGCTCCCTTCAAACGTAGCGGACACTAAGGCTGTAAAATACACAGCCTAAGTGCCGACGTTTTCAGAGGGTCACATATAGACTATGTAGCAAACAGCTATCTGTCACAAACAATTATGACAATTCGCTAGCTAGTTGGCGTTTCGCAATTACCTATTAACTATCACAAGAAAGGAGCGTAAAAGATGTCGGATAATAAAGCCTATATTGCAATTGACTTAAAATCGTTTTTTGCATCTGTTGAATGCAGGGAGCGGAATTTGGATCCCTTAACCACCAATCTGGTTGTGGCAGATTCCGGCAGGACAGAGAAAACGATTTGCCTTGCAGTTTCCCCATCACTCAAGTCTTACGGTATTCCTGGACGACCGCGATTATTTGAAGTTGTACAAAAAGTAAAAGAAGCAAATGAAAAACGTAAACAAATCGCTCCTAATCGGAGGTTTGAGGGTTCCTCATGGAATGATTTAGAACTGAAAGAGAATCCGTCATTTGCATTAGATTATATCATTGCACCTCCGAGAATGGCATGCTATATGGAATATAGTACACGAATTTATGATGTGTATCTGAAGTATGTTGCGCCAGAGGATATTCATGTCTATTCCATTGATGAAGTATTTATGGATGTGACTTCTTATTTGAAAGTCTATAATATGACACCCTGGGAGTTTGCCAAAACAGTAATACAAGACATTTTACAGACAACCGGAATCACTGCTACGGCAGGAATCGGCACAAATATGTATCTCTGCAAAGTTGCTATGGATATCGTGGCAAAGCATACCAGACCGGATAAAGATGAAGTGAGAATAGCTGAACTGGATGAAATGTCTTATCGCAGATTGCTCTGGAACCATAGACCGTTGACCGACTTTTGGCGTGTTGGTAGAGGTTATGCAAAGAAATTAGAAGAAAATGGATTGTACACAATGGGAGATATTGCGAGATGCTCCATAGGTAAGCCAAACGAATATCATAATGAGGAACTGCTCTATAAGTTATTTGGTATCAATGCAGAATTGCTCATAGACCACGCCTGGGGATACGAGCCTTGCACGATGGCAGAAATCAAAGCCTACAAACCTGCAACAAACAGCTTATGTTCCGGTCAGGTTCTTAAGTGTCCTTATACCTATGAAAAGGCGAGATTGATAGTAAAGGAAATGACGGAGCTTTTGGTGCTTGACCTGGTAGACAAGGGACTGGTAACAGACCAGATGGTACTAACGGTTGGTTATGATATAGAGAATCTGACAGACCCGAAGCGGAGAAGTATGTACAAAGGTGCAGTCACTACCGACCATTATGGAAGAAAGGTTCCAAAGCACGCTCACGGGACAACTAACCTTGACCGTCAGACCTCATCTACCAGACTTATAAGTAAGGCAGTTACGGAACTATACGATAGAATTGTGGATAAGAATCTGCTTGTCAGACGTATCAACATAACAGCCAATCGGATTGTTAGCGAGAACACGGTAGTTAAGAAAAACGAATATGAGCAATTAGATTTGTTTACAGATTATGAGGAGCTTCAAAGAAAGCAAGCTGAAGAAGATGCTGCGTTAGAACGGGAAAAGAATATGCAAAAAGCAATGCTTGATATCAAGAAAAAATTCGGTAAAAATGCTATTTTAAAGGGAATCAACCTGGAGGAAGGCGCTACAGCAAAAGAGCGAAACGAGCAGATTGGAGGTCATAAAGCATAACGCCAACAAGGGGGTGAGTTGTCAGAATTGTTTGTGCAAATAGCTGCTTACTATGTAGCAAACAGCTAATTATCTAACATGTGTTGCCCTCGAAAGGAGAAATGGAATATGATAGTAGAGAACGATCCGCATCGTTATGATGATATCATCAATTTACCACACCCAACATCAAACAGACATCCACGTATGCCACTATATGACAGGGCTGCGCAGTTTTCGCCCTTCGCAGCCCTGACCGGACATGATGCAGCAATCAAGGAAACGGCGCGTCTGACAGATGAGAAATTAGAGTTAGATGAAGAGGTAAAGGCAAGATTAAATGAAAAATTGCAGATTATCAAAGAAAATATTGGTACAGATGTAACCGTTTTCATTACCTACTTTGTACCTGACGAAAAAAAATCCGGCGGAACTTATGCATCCTGCACAGGAAGCGTGAAGCGAATGGATGCATATGAGCATAGGATAATTATGAATGATAATACAGTTATCCCAATTGAACAGATATATGAAGTGGAAAGTGATTTGTTTGAATGAGTAGCGCTTCGCTACTATTTTTGTAAACATTGGAATGCTGGTATTCTTCCTGTTTTGGATTATCAGGATTATTGTACGGTTGCTGATGTAAAAAATACATGGTATAATAAAAATGCATAGTAAAAATTACCAGAGGGAAAAACAGGAGGGGTTTTATGGGTAAATTTAAAAAAGTAAAAGCACTGGTACTATCAATGTGTCTCGTTCTTTCTATATTGTTTACAGGAACGACGGAAGTATATGCGGATAGCATATATTCGCGTTTTACTTTATTTCTTCATAGGTCAGATATGACAGTGTATTTGAATCAGACAGATATCTCACAGTTCATGCATGTCATATATACAAAAATGGGTTATAGTGATGCTGCGTTTGAGAAGGCATATGATAAGATTTGTAATGATTTAGTATACAAGTCAAGTGATGCTTCTGTGGTCAGTTTTGTGACGATGACGCACAATGACGAAGAAGGAAATAAAACATATGAAACATCCGGAAAAAAAGTAGGAAGTGCCAGAGTTACCTTATTAGGAGTGTCAGAAGGTACGGCAACCATAACGGTGAAATCCAGTCTTCTAAATAAAACTTTCAAATTTAAAGTAACAGTAAAAAATGCCGAGCTTGATTGTGAGGATGATGTCTATTACGACAACAACAAATATACATTTAGCATGAAGGGAAATGCCACGGGTGTAAGCTATTCTTCATCTGATAAATCGGTTGCAATCATAAACAAAAAAACAGGTCTTGTGAAAACAAAGAAACCAGGAACAACAACCATTTCCTGTGTTGCAGATGATGGAAAAACATATACCTACAAGATGAAAGTAAAAAAGAGTGGACTGAATTACACGAAGCTGACAACCTATTATTATACAGGGAAAAATCAGGGCTTTTATACCTATTTTCCGCTTGTGGCAGCAGGAATTGATGTGAAAAGCTGGAAATCTTCTAATGAGAAGGTGTGCAAGGTTGAAAACTATGGTAGGCTGGGAAACCTAAAAATGTTAGGAACCGGAAAAACTACGATTACATGTACCAGTAAAAGTGGTAAGAAATATACATGTAAGCTTACGGTTGTTGGTGGCAAGCCATGGGGAGGACTTTCTAAGGGATATAAACCAACTCTTTCTACTATAAAGAAACATGGATATTTTAAAGATATCAATTCGGTGATGGATTATGGTGATGTTATCATTACGCTGCTAGAGTATGATCATGAAATCAAGTTAGGTAATGGCAATAAGCCCATCGACTTTACAGATGAACTGATATTGCAACGTGGAAAATTACTCGAAGAACGGTATCCGTACCGAAATATTAAGAGTGCAGGAGGCGGAGATTATCTTTTATTTTCTAGTGATAATGGAAAGAAAATTGGTAGAATCTGGTATAGCTGCTATTATGTAGACTGGAATGACGATAGTCCCACAATGTTACAGATGCTGGAAGATATCCACTAATACTAAAGGGGAATGAATCACACAAATCGGCTCACAAGGAGTTATGAAATAAACGAATTCGTAATGCAGGGTGCGACATCAGCATATGGTGTTGCGCCCTTTTCTCATAGTCTTGTAAAAGGAGTGAAGAATATGATAAAATAGAAAGAAATAGGGCAGCGTTTGGGGGTGTAGTATATGAGGGACGAACATATCGCGTTTATGGAAACGATTTCAAAAGGACCTGTTATTTTTCAATTGTGTATGGTTCTTATATGTGGCATTTTTGTATTGATGCTTTTATCTAAAAAAGTCAATGATGTGATTCAATGGTTGTTATTGGCTTCTGGATTGGCGTTGATACAAAATGCAGGCTACTTCTTCTTGTTGCAGTCTCAAAATCTCAATGAGGCAAGTATTGCATTGAAGGTGGAATATATTGGCGCATCATATGTATCCACAGTGTTCTTGTTTTTTGTCTTGGTCTATTGCAATAAACAAATGCCAAGAGGAATTAAATGGGGAATGATTGCGATAGATACGTGTATGCTACTTGGTGTATGGATGTGGGAATATACTGCCTTGTATTATACAAGTGTTGAGTATTGCATAGTTCGTGATACTGTGAAACTAGTCTTAGGAAGAGGAATCCTGTATTATATAGGGATATTTAAAATTGTAGTGGAACTATTAATTAGCATATTCATTTGCATTGGTGAAATGAAGCGTGCTAGAACGAATACCATAAGAAGAAAGTATGGATTGATTCTTTTGGGAATCCTGTTTCCTAATATATCCTATATTGGGTTGGTTTCTGGTTCTTTAAAGGGGTATGATCCGGTTCCGGCTTCCACTGCCATTTCATGTGCAATATTATTTTTTGGTGTGGTGTATATGCGAGTATTTGAGGATGTATATGTTGCGTATGCAGATATTGTGCGACAAATGAAAGAACCGGTTGTGATTATGAACAAAGAATATCAATATATCGGTGCAAATGACAGTGCCAAAGCATTGATTCCTGAGATAAGTAAGTTAGAACATGGAGATTCCATTATCGAGGAACAGATTATAAATGACGATTTGGCGAAAAAGTTAAAGGAACGGGAAGAATGTGAAATAGAGATACGAGAGCGGGTATTTGATATTTCTGTCAATGATGTGATTGTAGATAATAAATTGACGGGATATTATCTGCTTTTGTTGGAATTGACAAAAGAGAGACAACAGACTTTGAAGATGCAGGAGTTAAAAGAGGAAGCGGATAAAGCAAGTCAGGCAAAAACTGCATTTTTATCCAATATGTCCCATGAGATTCGCACGCCGATTAATGCGATAATGGGTATGAATGAAATGGTTTTGCGAAAGGCAGAGGTGCCGGAAATACAGGAATATTCCAGAAATATTCAGTTTGCCAGTAAAACCTTGCTCTCCATTGTAAATGACATTTTAGATTTATCAAAAATCGAATTCGGCAAGATGGAGTTAGCGGAGGGAGAATATGAATTAAAACAGTTGCTGTACGACTGCTATATGATGGTGTCTGAGAGAGCGAATGAAAAAGGGTTGGACTTGATTGTAAAAAATAATGAAAATCTTCCAAGTGTATTGTATGGAGATGAATTTCGGATTCGACAGGTTATCATAAATCTCCTTACCAATGCCATCAAATACACCCAGGAGGGAAGCGTTACATTGCATTTTGATGGACGAGAGATAGGAGACAGGCTGGTATTAGAGGTGTCTGTCAAAGATACGGGAATTGGTGTGAAAAAAGAGAACATAGATAAACTCTTTGATGCATTCCAACGAGTGGATTTAAAGAAAAACAAAGCCATTGAAGGAACGGGTCTGGGACTTGCTATCACAAAACAATTAGTTGATTTGATGGGCGGAACGATACAGGTACAAAGTACGTATGGAGCAGGTTCCTGTTTCATCGTCAAATTCATGCAGAAAATCATAGACGCCAGTCCAATGGGTGAGTTTCATAAAGATAATCATGATAAACCGAATGTGAAGTCGAATTATCAAAAACAATTTGAAGCACCAGATGCAAGTATTCTGGTTGTGGATGATATCAATATGAATCAGGTAGTCATACAATGCTTGTTGGAAGAAACAAAAATTCAGATTGATACAGCAAAAAGTGGACAGGAATGTTTGCAAAAAGCAAAAGAAAAAAGATATGATATTATTTTCATGGATCATATGATGCCGGATATGGATGGTGTGGAAACGTTGCAACACATGATGAGTATGGCGGACAGTTTGAATGTGCATACGCCGGTAATTGCGTTGACAGCCAATGCCATTGCTGGCGTGAAGGAAATGTATTTACAGGCGGGATTTGTAGATTATATTTCTAAACCGATAGAGGGAACTGTCTTAGAAAGTATCATTATGAAGTATCTACCAAAAGAAAAATTGCACCTTACGATGGAAAATAATACAGATAATAATGAAAAATTAACCATGCTTGCACAGTTAAAACAGTTGATACCGGAAATTGATATTGAGGTAGGAATACGGTATTGTGCCAATGATGAATCGGTTTACCGGATTGCATTACAAAGTTACTGTAAACAGGATTTTTCAGAAAAGCTGTCTGCATTTTTTCAGGATAAAGATATTCGAAACTACCAGATTTTGATTCATGGAGTAAAAAGTAGTTCTCTTACCATTGGCTTACGAGATTTATCTGAGCAGGCAAAGCAATTAGAACAGGCATGTAAGGATAATAATTGGGAGTATGTAGAAGCATATCATGCAAAGGTATGTGAAAAATATGTGGATGTATTAACAAAGCTGAAAAGTATTCTTTAGGAATTGTCAGAATTGTTTGTGACAGATAGCTGTTTGCTACATAGTCTATATGTGACCCTCTGAAAACGTCGGCACTTAGGCTGTGTATTTTGCAGCCTTAGTGTCCGCTACGTTTGAAGGGAGCGAGAGCGCGTCAAATATAGACTATGTAGTAAGCAG
>JBGVMW010000180.1:0-6935 GCA_045125095.1 Lachnospiraceae bacterium | reverse complement strand
GTTTATTGAGAAAATGGCAGAGCATGGTGTTGCAACCAATGTGCATTACAAGCCACTGCCTATGCATACGGCATATAAGGCAATGGGCTTTGATATAAAGGATTATCCTCATGCCTATGCCATGTATGAGAATGAGATTACGCTTCCGCTGCATACAAGGCTCAGTGACGAAGATGTTGATTATATCCTTGAGGTATTCAGGTCTGTGTACAGGGAGATGGAGTGTCAGTAGGTTATGGTTTTGTGCAGGTGGGAGGATTTGCCTGAGAATATGAGGTGTCAGGCAGTACGGCCATATTATGAGGCATTGGCGGCCAGGCAGGGCATGCTGCTGCTGAAATTTATCTTTGACAGGGTAATGGCGTTACTGCTGCTGGTATTGCTGTCTCCAGTATTTTTGCTGGTGGCAGCATGGATAAGGCTGGATTCTCCCGGGGAAGTGTTTTTCCGTCAGGAGCGTGTTACCAGATATGGCAGGCGGTTCCGTATCTACAAGTTCCGCACGATGGTCAAAAATGCCGAGAGCCTTGGAACTCAGGTGACTACTCAGCAGGATATGCGGGTAACAAATGTGGGCAGGAAAATCCGTGCCTGCCGTCTTGATGAAATCCCTCAGCTTATCAATATCCTGAAAGGGGAGATGAGCTTTGTGGGAACAAGGCCGGAGGTTCCAAGATATGTGGCACATTATACGGATGAGATGCTGGCAACGCTGCTACTGCCAGCCGGAGTGACCAGTCAGGCCAGCATTCACTATAAAGATGAGGAAAAGCTGCTGACGGAAAGTGATAATGCGGATGTTACTTATGTGGAGACCGTGTTGCCGGGGAAGATGGCATATAACCTGAGGGAGATAAGGGAATTTTCCTTTGTGAAGGAACTTGGGACGATGGTGGAGACTGTGATTGCGGTTTTAAAGTAACTATAGTAAAGATTGGTTTTTCAGAAGTGAGGTATTGAATCATGTTAGATGGGTTAGTGTCAATAATTATGCCTAGTTGGAACACAGGAAAATATATATCTGAGTCTATCCAATCAGTATTGGCACAGACCTACACAAATTGGGAACTGATTATAGTAGATGATTGTTCTACAGATAATACAGATGAGGTTATAGCAAATTTTTGCGACAAGCGAATCAGGTATTTGAAAAATACACAAAATAGCGGTGCTGCTTTAACCCGTAACAGAGCTTTGCGTGAGGCAAAGGGAGAATGGATAGCTTTTTTGGATTCAGATGATATATGGCTTCCTGAAAAGCTTGAAAAACAAATAGAATTCATGAAGAAGAATAATTATGTATTTTCTTATCATGATTTTGAAAAAATTGATGAGGCTGGAAAGTCTTTAGGTGTTACAGTCACTGGTCCGGAGATTGTAACTCGTAGCATGATGTATAACTATGGTTATCCTGGCTGTTTGACATTTATGTATAATGCCAAGTTTATGGGGTTAGTTCAGATTAAGGATATAAAGAAAAATAATGACTATGCAATATTGCTTAAATTATGTAAGAAAGCTGATTGTTATCTTTTGAAGGAAAATTTAGCTAAATATAGAATTAGGAAAAAATCTATATCTCATGATAAGTTTATAAAAAAGTTAAGGAGTCACTATGATTTATTTCACATATGTGATGAACAACCGATGCTGGTTGCTTTGTGGTATGCGTGTTGGAATATGTTCTATGGTATTGCAAAAAAAATGAAGTTTGAAAAATATCAAGGTTGCTAGGAAGAATGAAGGAATTTACATGAAGATAAATAAATGTTTTCAAATATTGTGTGCGACTATGCATCAAAAAGATTTTTCGAAAATTAAGGAAATGAATATCAATTCAGATATTTTGTATGCCAATCAAAGTGATTCTACTTGGTATGAGAAGAAAGCAATCGATGGATATATTGCTGAAATGATTACAACAAAAACACGCGGTTTAGGAAATAATAGAAATATTTCATTGATGTATGCCACTGCAGATATTTGTTTATTAGCCGATGATGATGTTACATACTATGATGGATATGAGGATAAAATTATGTCAGCTTTTGGCAGGCATCCTGAGGCTGATATGATAATTTTTAATTTGGATAGTAATTCGTCAGATAGAAAAATTAAGAAAATTACTCGTGAGAGAAAACTACACTTTTGGAATAGAAATCCTTATGGAAGTGTAAGAGTGGCATTTAGGTTAAATAGTCAAAGAAAGTATAATATCTGGTTTAGCAATTTATTAGGGGCGGGTGCAAAGTATGGTTCAGGTGAGGATACATTATTTATTAATGAATTTAGGAAAAAAGGCAAGGTATATTTGTGTTGCGAAAAACTAGGTATGGTGGATTTTTCTTCTTCTACATGGTTTAAAGGGTATGATGAAAAGTACTTTTTTAATCAAGGAGCTAAAATTGCGGCAATAAATCCTAAATTGAGATGGATATATTTTGTTTATTATGCCGTCAAAATGGAAAGTAGTAGCATTTCTTATAGGAGAAAAATAGTGCTAATGCTCCAAGGGTTAAGTGATTATACATACTTGTAGTGGCATATGCAGAATAAAAGAAGGTGATGTATATGATATATTGGATAATTTACTTTTCATTGTCAATTGGAGTCTTTGTGTTTTCTCAGTATGTGAGAGATGAGGATCAGAAAAAATTATTGATATTTTATTGCACATTTTTATGGATGTTTGGATCTTTCAGATACATGGTTGGAACGGACTTTTATAACTATATGATGATTTATCAAAATCCTCCTCAGTCAATAGATGAGTTATTTGATTCAAGATATGAACCTATGTTTACAGTGTGCGTTATGCTGTTGAATTATTGTGAATTTAGCAGTCAAGCTCTATTTGTGGTGATGGAAAGTTTGACATTGTTTTTTTTTGTAAAAGGTGTAAACGTTTTTGTTGATGATTACAGAGAAAAATTGTTTATAGTAATTTTATATGCAGTTTTTTCATTAGGATTTTACTGGACTTTTAATGCTGTTAGACAAGTTGCTGCCATGAGTATATTGTTATATTCGGCAAAATATATATTGGCTAGAAAGTTTTTAAAATTTAATTTGTGTGTATTGCTAGCAATGTCCTTTCATTATATGGCGATAGTATTTGTTTGGATGTATTTTATATATGATGTGAGAATAAATAAAAAAATAGTCATAGTGTTGTTGCTGTTATCGGTGGTTGCTGTTATTACAGGATATAATTTTAAAGTTATAACAGAAGGAATGATTTCTGCATTTTCTGTAACGGGGTTGTATTATGGATACGCAGCAAGAGGTCCTGAATATATATTGACAGATGGTGGAATATCTAATACTACGATTGCTTTTATTTTGTTTTATGTTTTTTCTATGATGTTTTTTTATGAACGTATATCAGCTGATAAAAAAATTTCCGTTCTATTTCTGTCTGCGTTAGTTTATCTACTGGTTAGAATTTTTGTATCTTTGGAGGACACGTCGACATCTTATTTGAGTTCAACCATTGGCAGAGTAGCTAAGTATTGGGGGTATTTTTTTATATTATATATTGGAAGATGTTTATATTTTATTAGAAGTGAAAATAGACAAATATTTTTACTGTTAAGCATTGTATTTATATTTGTTTTTTCTTTTCAGGTTATGAATGAGATGATTTATATAGATGAAAATTATTTATATGATGCTTACCCAGAAGGGGTTATTAATAATTTAAATTATTCATATAATATCCAAATATTTAAATGACAATTCTGAATGGTGGGACAAAGATTGTATAAATCAAATTCATTAGTTTCCATAATAGTTCCAGTATACAACTTAGAGCAATATGTAAAGAGATGTGTATGTAATTTATTGAATGCAACATATCAAAATATAGAAGTAATAGTGATAGATGATGGTTCTACTGATATGAGTCCTTATATATGCGATGAATTAGCAGATATGGATAATAGAGTAAAAGTTTTTCATATAAAAAATTCTGGTGTAAGTTTTGCTAGGAATTATGCGTTAGAAAGCTGTCAGGGTGAATATATAGTTTTTGTGGATGGTGATGACTGGCTAGATGATGATTGGCTAGAAAGGGCTATACAGGAAATAGAAATACATCAGGCTGACATTTTTGCAGGAGGATTTATATGTGATTATAATGATGGTGCTCATTGCAGAAAAACTTTTGGTGTTGCCGGAGTATTATCTCAAAATCAGTGTATTGAAGCAATTTTTTTGCAATCGAGTAATAAACGGATTTTTCCTTGGTCTGTATGTGGAAAACTATTTCGAAAGGATTTATGGAATGAGGTAAGATTTGATAAAAAATTGCATGTCGGAGAGGATGCATTAGCATTTTTTGATGTCTTATTGGGTGCGAATAAAATAATTTATAATACTGATGTTTTATATCATTATTACCAAAGGAGAGACAGTGTTACCCATAAAATACAGTTTAAACATATTATTGACTACTTGACGTTGCATAAATGTTTTTTACAAAAAATTAATCGTTTAAAAGAGCCAGTGCTTTTTTATTCTTTTGAGTGTAAATACAGGACTGCTGTTGTTCGTAGTGTTTTGAAAATGTATCAGTGTGGAAATGGTGCAGAGTTTCAAAATAAATTAATAAAAAAAATAAGGAAAGATATTTTCAAATACTTGAAATCAGGTTGGAGGTTTGAAAAAAGTCTGGGAGTTTGTAAAGTTTTAGTATCATGTGGTCCGTTTTTTTTAGTAAGACCATTTTTTAAGAATCTATTGGTGTTGAAAAATTATTTTGCAGGTGACATTAAATGAAAATAGCAGTGGCAGGTACAGGATATGTAGGGCTTAGTTTGGCAGTTTTGCTGGCACAGCGAAATAAGGTAACAGCTGTGGATATTGTGCCGGAGAAAGTAGAAGCGATAAATAACAAAAAATCTCCGATAGGGGATGAGTATATTGAGAAGTATCTGGCAGAGAAGAAACTTGATTTGTGGGCCACGTTGGATGGCGATATGGCATATAGGGATGCGGATTTTGTCATTGTTGCGGCACCGACAAATTATGATAGTAAAAAGAATTTTTTTGATACTTCTGCAGTTGAGGTAGTAATACGGCAGGTAATGGCTATAAATGAGACGGCAATTATAGTAATCAAATCTACAGTGCCGGTTGGTTTTACAAAGTATATTAGGGAGAAAATAGGTAACAAAAATATAATCTTCAGTCCTGAGTTTTTGCGTGAGAGCAAGGCTCTGTATGACAATCTTTATCCGTCTAGAATCATAGTAGGAACTGATACAGATGATGAGAGGCTTACAGCACAGGCGAGGCAGTTTGCAAGTCTTTTGCAGGAAGCAGCCTTGAAGCCGGATATTGAAACTTTGATTATCGGCTTTACAGAGGCTGAGGCTGTTAAGCTTTTTTCCAATACTTATCTTGCTTTGCGTGTGGCTTATTTCAATGAGTTGGATACTTATGGGGAAATGAAGGGACTTAATACGGCGGAGATTATTAGAGGTGTATGCCTTGATCCGCGTATTGGCACACATTACAACAATCCATCCTTTGGTTACGGTGGTTATTGTTTGCCAAAGGATACAAAGCAGTTACTGGCAAATTATTCGGATGTGCCACAGAATATGATGTCTGCTATTGTGGACTCAAATCGTACCCGTAAGGATTTTATCGCAGATCGGGTGCTGGAAATGGCAGGTGCCTATAGTTATTCAAATAATATTGAATATGATTACAGTTATGAAAATGATGTTGTTATAGGCGTGTATCGCCTGACCATGAAGTCAAATTCTGATAATTTCCGGCAGAGTGCGATTCAGGGGATTATGAAACGCATCAAAGCCAAAGGAGCCAGGGTGATTATTTATGAGCCTACATTGAAGGAGGGTAGCACTTTCTTTGGCAGCAGGGTAGTTAATAATTTAGCGGAATTTAAGCTTGATTCGAGGATAATTATTGCTAACAGATATGATAATTGCCTTGATGATGTGAAAGATAAGGTTTATACAAGGGATTTGTTTGGCAGGGATTAAGAAAAAATTGTAAAATAACAGCCGCAGATTTGCGCTGCGGCTTTAGATAGATGAGTGATGTTTAGTTTGTTATGCTGATGTTGAGAGTTTTAATACTCACAGATAGATATATTGTTTTATTAGTTTTGCAGTATCGCTAAGTAACGGGGACAATAAGCTTTGTCAATGCCGAGTAATTCCATAGCTTCTTCGGCAGAATATTGCCTTTTAAACATGATGTTCTTTATGAACTCAATGGTGGTTTCTATTCTGCCTTTATTATCGCCATCACGAAATCTTTCTTCACGAATATCTGCATTTTAATTGTATATGTCATTCATCTTCCATTCTAGCTTGATAGTCATAGGAAGATTGTGTTCTTCCTGTAATTTCTTTTTCTTGGTTTCTGTATCCATCTTGGCAAGCAGGACATCCAGCATGGAAATGAGCTGGTGTGGTTTTGTCAGCACCAGCTCATACGGGCGAGAAGGTGATTAACGCAGACTAGCGGCAACAGCGGACAGTTCTTCTTCTGTGTAAAGGCCGGTGGCCTTGATTGCGTCTATGGTGGTTAAACCATACATTATCATATTGCGTATGGTTTCTAATTTTCCTTCAAGCTTTCCTTCAAGCCTGCTCTCCTCACGAATACCAGAACTTAAATTGCACATATCGTTCATCTCCTTTTCTAGCTTGATAGTCATAGGAAGGTTATGCTCTTCCTGTAATTTCTTTTTCTTGGTTTCTATATCCATCTTGGCAAGCAGGACATCCAGCATGGAAATGAGCTGGTGGTGGCTTTGGTCAGGCTTGCCGCTGAGATGGATGAAGGTGATGTTCATCAGGTCGCAGTTTTTGTACAGCTTTAGTTTGTCGTTGCCCTGATAGATGATGTGAGGTTCAAAGGAATAATTGATAATGGAGTCCTTCTTGTCCTCGGGG
>JBGVMW010000179.1:0-1554 GCA_045125095.1 Lachnospiraceae bacterium | reverse complement strand
TTCTAGGACACACAACAATTTATCAATACAACCGGCTTATCTGTAATAAAAACGAAAGGACGAAAAGCTATGAAACTTATATATGCTACATATAACCAGTACTGCAATAGTATAGATATAACCACTTTTGATAATATGCTTTTACGAATCGACTGTAATAAAGCGGAGGATGGTCTGAAAACCACACCTAATTCACAGTGTGCATTGAACGCTCTTACAATTGACAATCCTTTAGAGTATGCTCGGTTGGTGTTGGACAGCGAGATGCAGGCATGGGTGGATGCGGAAGATAATTTGGAAGTGTGGTGATTTTATGGGGTGGATTGCTATGTAATGGCAGTCCACCTTTTATAAAGTCTTCAGAAAAATATAAGTGGAATGTAAGAACAGTGCGTGGTACAATGGGAAGTGGAAATTTTGAATTTGACGGAGGTATACTATGAAAAAGAAGTTTGTTTTTGGAATACTTTGTTTCATGTTACTATGTTTATGTGCTTGTGTGACTAGAAATGAAGAAGAATTGTGGGATGTAAATCAATATGAGAGGGTAGAAGATATCATAAGCATTGAAAAATTGGATTTAGGGCGGATGTCATCTGAAGGAGTAGAAGTATCTACTTACAAGGTGAAATATCAGGTCGATGATTGTACCGTTGTATCATATCTTTCTGTTCCTGATGCGTGTATAGAAGAACAAGATGCTTATCCATGCATAATTTTTAACCGAGGTGGTAATCGGGAATTTAGTGCAAATGTGCCAGAAAATATCGCATATTTGGCAGAATCTTCTGGAAAAGTCATTTTTGCAACTCAGTATAGAGGTGTAGATGGAGGAACTGGAACAGAAGAGTATGGTGGAGCAGATTTGAATGATGTTCTTAAACTCATTGACTTTTGTGAAGAATTTGCTTTTGTAGATATGGAGCAAATTTATATGATGGGGGTATCCCGAGGCGGAATGATGACTTATATGGCAGTCAGAGAGGATAATAGAATAAAGAAAGCGGTGGTTATATCTGGATTATCAGATGCATTTATGGCTTATGATGCAAGAACAGATATGCAGGAGGTTTTTAAAGAATTAGTTGGAGAAACACCAAAGAGCAATCCAGAGGAATATGAAAAACGTTCTGCTGTTTATTGGGCAGAGGAGATTAAGTGTCCAATATTAATTATACATAGCAAATTGGATGAAAGAGTATCTTTTGAACAAGCAGAGAAAATGGTGGAAGCATTGGAAGAAGTTGGCAAGGAATATAAATTTATAAGTTATGAAGATGATGTACATGGACTTCATCCAGAAGATTTTTCTATTATTATGGAATGGTGTCAATAAGGAGTTGATTTAATAAAATAATTTAATAATTGCAGAAATACAAATTTCAGTCTTGTGGAGAGATTGAAAGTATGCATGAATTTGAATTTTTTAGAGTAAAGGAGCATTTATATGAGATTAGATGGATATGGTTTATTCGTAAATGATATGGCGACAATGATTAGATTCTACAGAGATGTACTTGGCTTCGAAATTAAGGAAAATGAAAACACTGATAA
>JBGVMW010000178.1:0-3269 GCA_045125095.1 Lachnospiraceae bacterium | reverse complement strand
AGGACGGCATTGTGGTCGGCACTATCGCTGGTGCTTGATGTACAAGGTAACAAAGCGGTTCTATGATCTGAACGCAAATCACGCCTATTCCGTGGGGGACGCATTCCCCCACAATGGCGTTGAGGTTGACGCTGAACGGATTGCAGAACTGGCAACCGAAAACAACCGCATGCGTACACCGCTGATTGAAAAGGTTGAAGAACCCGAAGAAAAGCCGAAGCGCACACGGAAAAAGAAAGACGAAGAATAATGAAGGAGGCGGCATAATGCTCACCGAAATTTGTGCGGAAATCCGCAATTACTTTGAAGTGCCGAATGGTAGACATTTTGGTACATTTACTATCAGAGGTGGAAGCATTGCGCCGCTGGACTTTTTGCAGGAAGGTCAATACTTCCGTATCGTCGGCTCTGTCTTTAATGACGGAGTTTACCAATACCCTGCCACATCTTTAACCGACGAGGTTTTTGATGGTTCGGTTTGGGCAATGCGGTTGCCTCCTGCCGTAATTGCCCTTGCCGATGAAATAAAGAAGTTTTGCGAAAGCGATAACGGAACTGCTTCGCCATATACAAGCGAAAGTTTCGGTGGCTATTCGTACACAAAAGCAACCGACAGCAATGGTGCTCCGTTGACTTGGCAAAGCGTGTTTGAAAAACGGTTGAATAAATACAGGAGGATTAGCGTTTTATGAGTTTGCTTGAAAAGAGTTTTGAAGATGTTGTACTGCTTGAAAAAACCAACAAACCCGATGGCGAGGGCGGTTTTTTCGTATCGTGGATTGACGGAATACATATTAAGGCGGCAATAACCATTGACACATCTATTCAAGCAAGAACGGCAGAAAAACAAGGCGTAACGAGCGTTTATACAGTTGTTACCAAAAAGAACTCTAATCTGCAATACCACGATGTATTCCGAAGAGAACGAGATGGTAAAATTTTCCGTGTTACTTCCGATGGTGACGATAAGGCTGCACCTTCAAGCGCAACACTTAATATGCGCGTTGTTACTGCTGAGGAATGGAGTTTGCCTGTATGACGAAAGCGGCGGCTATAAACAAATTTTGGAATAGTTTTGGCTTAATGGCATACGAGGAAAATTCCGTGCCTGATGATGCTGAATTTCCGTATATAACATATCAACTTGTAACAGATAGTTTTGACAACGAAACGCTTTTGACAGCATCTATTTGGTATCGTGGCACATCGTGGGTAAACGCCAATGCAAAAGCCGAAGAAATAAGCCAAACAATGGGCAGAAGTGGAACACTCCTTGTTTGCGATGGTGGAAAAATTTGGTTAAAGCGTGGCACTCCATTTTCGCAGTCGATGGGCGATGATACAGACGATGCCATAAAACGAAAATATTTGAATGTGATAGCCGAGTATTTCACGGCTGACTAATACACGAAAGGAAAGAACAGTATGGGAATGTTTACTAAAATTCCTCAATCGACTTTTGATGAACTTCAAACCGATGCAGGAGTACTTCTTAAAAATTTTGACCCTACAAATCCCGAAGTGACCGACGAAAATATCATTTGTGCAACCACTGGCGGCATTAACCCTACGTGCGTTCCGACTTATTCCGATATGGGCGAAGATGTTGATAATGCACCTGTTGGCATGATGGAATTGATGCACCTTGACGGTTGGAACACTTCGCTTGGATTCACCGCCCTTTCTACAACGGCAGAAACAATCCGTCTTGCTCTTGGTGCGGCTGATATTGATGCCGAAAGCGGCAAAATTACTCCTCGCAGAAATCTCAAAGACACAGATTTTGCCGATGTTTGGTGGGTAGGCGACAGAAGCGACGGCGGTATGGTTGCAATTTGCCTTAAAAACGCGCTTTCCACTTCGGGATTCTCGCTTCAAACCACAAAGAACGGCAAGGGACAAATTGCGGTTACTCTCGGTGGTCATGTTTCTATCAAGGAACAGGATGCTGTTCCGATGGAGTTTTATGTAGCAGAGGGAACGCAAGAACAGTCTATTCTTGACGGAGAATAATTTTTGATTTTAGGAGGAAATTATGAGATTTATTTTTGATTGTGAAGATGAAGTTTGTTTGCCTATGGCATATAAACTTATTGATGAAATCAAGCCGTTTCTTGACAAGGTTAAGAATGTTCAAGTAGAAGAGGGCGCGGACAAAAAAACCACTCTTAAAAAGGTTTTTGAAAATATTATGGTTAAGTACCCAAAAGACACAAGCAAGTTGCTTGCCAAAATGTGGGTACTTGAAGAAGTCGAAGTTCCGAAATATGATGAAAACGGAAATTATATAAAGGACAAAGACGGCAATATTAAGACCGAAAAAAAGACGGAAAATGCGCCGAACGCATTCAAGACCATTTCAACTATCTTTACAAACGAGGTTGCAGTTGATTTTTTTACCTCTGTAATGCCTTCGATGCTCTCACTTTCAAGAAGTATCTCGCCTCTGTTGAAATCGGGAAAATAAAAATGTTTGGATGGGGATATGTAAAAGATTTTTGCATATCCCTTTTTAAAAAAGAGCAACAGGAAAAGGCAATAAAATTATATTATGGAGAATGTTTGCGGATGATAGCAAAAAATACGGCACAGTTTGTTGGTGGAGCGTATATCGAAGCGCATTTAAGCGACATTCTTGAACCCAAACCCGTTGATAATAGAACGGCTGATGATATTATTAGCGTAATAAAAGAAAAAATAAATTCATTGTGAGGTGATTTTTGAATGAATTTATTTGAATTGTTCGTAAAAATTGGTGTTGAAGACCAAGCAAGCGGAACTATAGCCAAAGTCACCAAAGGGCTTGGCAAAGGACTTGTAACGGCGGCAAAGGTTTCTACTGCGGCAATAACGGCGGCAGGAAGTGCTATCGCTGGACTTGGCGCAATCGGATTGAATTATAACAAGCAAATGGAAACATATACAAGCAATTTTAAGGTTATGCTTGGCGATATGGAGTCTGCCACAAGAAAAGTGGAAGAGCTCAAAGAATTTGCAGCTAAAACACCGTTTGAAATGAGCGATCTCGCAAGCGCAACACAAACATTGCTTGCGTTTGGTGTAGAAAGTGAGAACACAAGCAATATTATGAAAATGCTTGGTGATGTTTCTCTCGGCAATAGCGAAAAATTTCAATCTCTTGCGCTTGTATTCGGTCAAGTTTCGTCCCAAGGAAAACTTATGGGACAAGATTTGTTGCAGATGATAAACGCGGGATTTAACCCCCTGCAAGTTATATCTGAAAGAACTGGCGAAAGCGTTGAAAGCCT
>JBGVMW010000177.1:0-6872 GCA_045125095.1 Lachnospiraceae bacterium | reverse complement strand
TTCCCGATTGTCCTTAGCAACAGGCAAAATCCCTTAGTACCACTTACAGCTAAGTGCCCTGACTCTGATAGCAAGCTACAGCCCCTCTCTCTGCCGGACGGTTGACACAAATACACTTGACGCACGCACAAATCCAAATTTTTCACTCTCCTAGTAGACATAAAAAATACAGAGCATCAAAAAAAATCCCAACACTCTGCATTTCACCCAAACTACGACTTCTGATAAAAGAATGACTTATATCTATCGTAATTCAGTTCCCTATAATTCATAATCTGTTCGGTACTTCCAATAAATAAAATACCATCCTGTTTAAGAGCAGTATTGAACATCTTGTAAACATCCTGCTTTGCTTCTTCTGTAAAGTAAATTAAAACATTTCTGCACACAATCATGTTACAGTCAGTCGGATATGGATCCTTCAACAAGTTATGCTGCTTAAACTCTACTCTATTCTTTATTTCCTCCGAAATCTGGTATGATGGACCAATCTTTGTAAAATACTTATCCCTTAAATCCTTCGGCACAGAAGCAATACTTTTCTCATTGTAAAGCCCAACCTGCGCTTTCTCTAACACCTGCTTATCAATATCAGTTGCAATAATCTTAATCTGATTCAAAGGGAGATGACGGCTTAGCGCCATAACTAAGGAGTAAGGTTCATCACCAGTGGAGCATGCTGCACTCCAGATTTTCAGATTTTTTCCATATTTTCCAATTAGATAAGGAAATACATCTTTATCCAATAATTCCCATTGCTCCGGATTTCTGTAAAACTCAGACACGTTAATGGTCAGATAATTTACAAATCCCTCAAATAATTCCTTATCCTTACTAATCGCTGCTATGTAATTGTCATAACCGGTTATGCGATTCTTTGAAATCAGCGTATCAATTCTACGCTTCATCTGCTTTTCCTTGTAAGCATTTAAATCAATTTTTGTTAAACGGAATACTTCTTTTTTAAATCCTTCATAATCCATTGCCATATTCCCCACCTACTTTTCTTAATATTGTCCCCACAAATCTTCTATGAACTACTATGCACACTTAACACGACATTAAATGCACTTCACTTTACGGCATATTTTATTATTTGAACAAAGCGTGCAAGCACGCTCTCGCGAATCCAGCTAGTTATTATGCTTGCACGCTTTGCCGCGCCGAATTTGACACGCAGTGCACCTTCCTTTCAAATTCGTGCACATCATTTTTTTATATGCTAGGAAATTTCATACATTACATTATACAACAGGCTGTTGTAACTCCCTAGTATACAACAAACAGTTCTGATATCCTGGTATATAAAAAATGCTCCCATACACTTCGGTATGGGAGCATTCGAAGTTATGGATTATTCTTCTTCCTTATCTTCTGCTACGTCAGCCTGTAAAGCTTTAATGCTTAAGCTGATTTTCTTATCAGCGCTGTTGAAGTCTACAATCTTAGCTTCTACTTCCTGACCTACTGATAATACATCAGATGGTTTTTCAACGTGTTCTCTGGAAATCTGAGAAACATGAAGTAAAGCGTCTACACCTGGCTCTAACTCTACAAATGCACCGAAATCTGTCATACGAGCAACCTTACCTGTTACGATTGTACCAATTGCATACTTTTCGTCAGCATTATTCCAAGGATTCTCGCCTTCGAACTTCTTAGTAAGTGCAATCTTTTCACCGTCAATTGCCTTAATAACAACTTCTACCTGATCTCCAACCTTGAATACCTTCTTAGGATTCTCAACTCTTCCCCAAGACATTTCAGAAATGTGAAGAAGACCATCAACACCACCTAAATCAATGAATGCACCAAAATCTGTTACATTCTTAACAACGCCTTCAACCTTATCGCCAACCTGAATCTTAGCAAGTAATTCTTTCTGCTTTTCAGCCTTAGCTGCAACTAATAACTGCTTACGATCACCGATAACGCGTTTTCTCTTAGGATTGAACTCGCTGATTACAAATTCAATTTCCTGTCCGGCATATTTTTCCAAATTCTTTTCATAAGTATCAGAAACAAGGCTTGCAGGAATAAATACGCGAGCTTCTTCTACCACTACATTTAAACCACCGTCTAAAACCTGAGTAACAACTGCTTTTAAAACTTCCTTGTTGTTGAAAGCTTCTTCTAATCTCTTGTTACCCTTGTCAGCAGCTAATCTCTTATAAGTTAAAAGAACCTGACCTTCGCCATCGTTAACCTTAAGGACTTTTGCTTCCATGGTCTCGCCAACCTGTACCATAGTCGTCAAATCAACATTAGCTGCATTTGTATATTCATTTCTGGTAATAATACCATCAGCCTTATAACCAATATTTAAGATAATCTCATCTTCTTTTACGTCGATTATAGTACCTGTTACAACCTCTCCTGTTCTAATAGTCTTGTCATACTCGTCGAGCATTTCTCCAAAATTCAATTCTGACATGTTCTGTGAACCTCCTCAATGATAGTGTTTGGGGTGGATGCCCCTGCGGTAATGCCTACGCTGCCAATTGACTTTAATTCTTCTGTTACATCTAAATCATTGATTGTCTGTATATAATACGTGTTGTCACATTCCTTCTTACAGATTTCATATAATTTCTGCGTATTCGAACTATGTCTTCCGCCTATGACAATCATAGCATCTACGATTCCCGCTATACGCTTTGCTTCGGTCTGCCGTACTTCCGTGGCATTGCAAATCGTATTTAAAACAGTTTTATTATAACCTTTTTTTGAAATAATTTCAACTATATCTTGAAATTTCTTGTAATTAAATGTCGTTTGTGACACGATACAAAGCTTTTTATCGTTCAAAACCGTGAATTTTTCCGCTTCTTCTATAGAATTAATGACATACGTATCCGTTTTTGACCAGCCACGAATACCTTCCACTTCCGGGTGATTGGCATTTCCTATAATCACAATGGTATTACCTGCTACGCTTTCCTTTGCAACGATATCATGTATTTTCTTAACAAATGGACAGGTCGCATCCACACATTCCAGTCCTTGCTTTTCAATGATATCATAAATTCGCTTTGGCACACCATGAGAACGAATAACAACGGTCGCATCCTTCAGATTTTTTAATTCTTCTTCTGTCTCGATAACTTCCACACCTTTTTCTTCTAAGTCTTTTACCACTTCTTCGTTATGAATAATCGGTCCAAAAGTAACAATATGCCGTCCTGTACCAATCTGCTCATACACCGTATCCACTGCCCGCTTCACACCAAAACAGAAGCCGGCACTTTTCGCTAAAATCACTTCCATAATCAGACCATCCTAGTTTTTTGCTTTATTATTATACAAATCCATCATAGCACCAATCACTTCCACAATTCCCATATCAGAACTATCAAGTAAAACAGCATCATCAGCCTGCTTTAATGGTGCCTCCTCACGATTCATATCTCTGTAATCACGTTCTGCAATTTCTTTTCTGATATCCTCTAAATCACATTCCATGCCCTTTGCAATATACTCATCATATCGACGTTTTGCTCTTGCGTCCACACTGGCAGTCAAATATATTTTCAAGTCAGCATTTGGCAGAACACAGGTACCGATATCTCTGCCATCCATAATCACATCACATCTGGCTGCTAATCCCTGTTGAAGTTCTAATAACTTTGCTCGCACAGCTTTGTGTGCAGATGTTACAGAAGCAGTATGGCTTACCTCTTCTGTACGAATAAATGCATTGACATTTTCCCCATTCAAAAGAACCTGCTGCTCTCCATTTTCGTAAGAAATAGACACATCTACATTTTCACAATTCCTGCTTATTGCATCCTTATCCTGAATGTCCACACCATTTCGCAACATATGCAACGCTATGGCACGATACATTGCCCCTGTGTCTACATAGATAAATCCCAACTCTTTCGCCAATGCTTTGGCAATCGTACTTTTTCCAGCTCCTGCCGGTCCATCAATTGCTATATTAAAACTCATTTGTATTCCCTCCGTTGATATAGTTATTATTCTATCATAATGTCTCAAAAATAATCAGATGAATTACTTCGGTTATTTGACAGACGTTTTTCCTGCATTCTGACCTGCCAGATAACCAGTAGACCAGGCTATCTGCAAATTATAGCCACCTGTTACTGCATCCAAATCCAACATTTCTCCTGCAAAAAACAGATTTGGAACCTTTTTCGATTCCATAGTAGATGGATTGACTTCTTTTACGGAAACACCACCCCTGGTAATAATCGCTTCCTCAATTCCTCGAAGCTCCGTTACTGTCAAAGGCAGATTTTTGATTACTTTACCAAAATGATTTCTCTCGTCCTTTGTGATTTCATTTACTTTTTTCTCCGGAGCAATTCCGCTCAGCCGAACCATGATAGGAATTAATTTCTGGGGAAACAGTCCATTTAATACATTTTTAAACTGCTTGTTTTTTGCTTCATCAAATTCACGCAACAATCTGGCATCTAACTGTTCCTCTGTCAATGCCGGCTTCAAGTCAATGTACACTTCCAAAGAACCCTTTTTTATTGCTGTTGTAACATAACTGCTTCCACTTAAAATCAATGGTCCACTAATTCCAAAATGGGTAAATAGCATTTCCCCAAAATCAGAATATAACTGTTTCTTTCCTTGCTTTATGGTGACTGTTACATTTTTTAATGCTAATCCCTGCACCTCTTTTACCCAGTCTTCCTTTGTGATCATTGGTATCAGAGACGGTGTCAACTCAACAATTTTATGCCCAAGCTGTTCTGCCATCTGCAAACCTTCTCCAGTAGAGCCGGTCAACGGATACGAAACACCGCCAGTTGCCAGAATCAGAGCATCTCCCTCGATTCGTTCTCCACCTTTTAACTGTATGCTGTTAAATCCAGCTTCATCAGCAATAATATTGGTAATTTCACTGTTTAAATTGACGCAAACACCCAGACGATCCATTTCCCTTTGTAATGCTCTTACAATGTCACTAGAATGGTCAGAAACGGGAAATACACGATTACCACGCTCCACCTTTAACCGCACTCCCAATTCCTCAAAGAAATCCATCACCTGCTCATTTGAGAAGCTGTAAAATGCGCTATATAAAAATTTACTATTGGTACGAACACTTTCAAATAAATTGTCCATATCACCAGCATTTGTCACGTTACATCTGCCCTTGCCCGTGATAAATAATTTCTTTCCTAACCGGTCATTTTTCTCAAATATATGAACTTCCTGCCCATTTCTGGCTGCCATAATCGCTGCCATCATTCCTGCAGCACCGCCGCCTGCTACTACTATTTTTCCCATTGGTATCTATCCTTTATATTAATAAGTATCCTGCAAATGAGGATCTTTCAGTACAATGTCATCTTCAACCGGATTCATCTCATCGCTATCATACACCTGATAATCATCCCATATTTTTTCCAGATTTTCTAAGGTTGTTACTACTTCCTTCTGGTTCTTCATACAAAGAGCTACCACCAACGCATTGATTACACTTAATGGCGCAACCAGTGAATCAACAATGGATGCCATATCGCTTCTTGCAATCAAATTACAGGAAGAATACAGATTCATTGGTGAATGGGCGCTGTCTGTTATGGCTATCACCTTTGCATTTCTGTTATTCGCAAATTCCAACGCTTTCAACGTACGTACTGAGTATCGAGGAAAACTGATTCCAATAATAACATCCTTTTCACTAATTCGAATCATCTGTTCAAAGACCTCACTGGCACTATTCGTCTGAATCAGATGTACATGTGGAAATATCATATTCAAATAAAAGCTTAGAAATTGTGCTAACGGTGCACAGCTTCGGATTCCAATCACATATATATTATCTGCATTTGCAATGGTTTCAACCGCTGTTTCAAACGCTTTTTCATCAATATTATCCATGGTCAGTTTAATTTTATCGGCATCCGACTGCAACACACTTGCCAAAATCTCTGATTGAGATATTTTTCCATATGCCACTTCCATTCTTTGGATGGAATTCAGCTTATTTCGCACAAGTTCTTCTAGTGAACGCTGAAATTCTGAATACCCTTCATATCCTAGCGTCATAGCAAAACGTACTACTGTGGACTCGCTGACACCTACCACATCACCCAGCTTCGCTGCCGTTAAAAATGCTGCCTTATCATAATTTTCTAAAATATAATCTGATAACTTCTTTTGACCCTTACTTAAGTCGTTATACTTATCCCGTATTCGACTAGTCACATCACTTATCTTGTTCATCTGACGCCTCTTGTTTCTTTTTAATCCTAAGTTCTCAAACATTAGATAGTGTATCACGGTGAACGGAGTTTCGCAAGCGAATAAATTCGGATTTGTGCGTGCGTCAATCATAACGGCTACCCGCCCAGCTCCGGGTTACAGCGAAGATTGGGAAATGGGGCAGGCTCCAAGGCATAAGTGATTCTAAGAGGCTCGAATGTGCTATCATTTTGCACATAGAATTTCACTTTCACTAAAAGCGGCTCGTGATTGTCTGCTTAGGAACCTTCTGCCCCTGCCACCGGCTGCGTGTTGAGAAAGTTAGTAATGATATGTATTTGCTAACATACTGGATTGTAATAAAGTAATATATTATGAGCCTACCCCATTTCCCAGTCTTCGCTACAACCTGGATCCGGACGGACGTTCAACATGATTAACCCGCATACAAATCCGAATTCTTGATAAATTTGCCGCCGTTCAAACCGTCATAACAACTAACGTTTTCGTTATGGTAGGCAGAGAGAGGGGCTGTAGCTTGCTATCAGAGGCTGTTGGTTAGATGTCTAGTGGTTCTTAGGGATTATGTTTGTTGCGTTAATCGGGAAAATATAGTTGTCTGAGCTTGCGAGTTCTATATTTTCCCGATTGTCCTTAGCAACAGGCAAAATCCCTTAGTACCA
>JBGVMW010000176.1:0-11873 GCA_045125095.1 Lachnospiraceae bacterium | reverse complement strand
CAGGAAAGTCGATTGTTTAGAATTGTATATTATCTTTTAGAAAAGGGGAAATGTACCGCTTCCGAACTTGCAGAAAAATTTGAAGTATCCATTAGAACGATATACCGAGATATTGATGTTATTAGTAGTGCGGGTATTCCTATTTATGCAACACAAGGAAAAGGCGGCGGCATCTCTATTCTTGAAAACTATGCTCTGGATAAATCCTTACTTTCAGAACAGGAGCGAGAGCAGATACCAATGGCATTACAGGGCATGATTGCGACAGAGGGGAAAAACTCTGATGTGCTATTAACAAAATTGGGCGGATTGTTTCAAGCAAAATCGGTGAATTGGATCGAGGTGGACTTTTCAGATTGGAAGCAGAACAGTACCTCGCAAAATACATTCGACATGATTAAAGAAGCAATTTTCCAGAGAAAGATGATATCTTTTGATTATTTCGATAGCAAAGGGGAAAATATGGAACGTCGTGTCAGTCCTATGCGTTTGGTATTTAAAGGTAAGGGTTGGTATTTATATGGCTTTTGCCTTTTGAGAAATGACTACCGTTTTTTCAAGCTAACGAGAATTAAAAATATTGAAATACATACAGAAAATTTTCAGCCGGAATATATTCCTTCCACGATTGAAAGGAAAATTCAGAATGAAAAAAACATAACGGTAAAGCTGAAATTTGATAAGCGGGTTGCCTTCCGTGTTTATGATGAATTTACAGATGAGGTTATAGAGGACAATCAAGGCAATTTATACGTCCAGACGGATTTGCCTGATAATGAGAGATTATATTGCTATGTGTTGTCGTTTGGTGATTGTGTAGAAGTTATAGAGCCACAAAGTGTAAGGGAACAACTTAAAAAGAGAGTAGAAAATATACAAGAGAAATATATAACTTGACATTGGGTAGCAAGTTATATTTGCTATACTTTGCCTATAAGGAGGTTATTTTATGAAGCACGAGTGGAAAAAGCATGAAAAATACTTATATGGAGCAAAGATTACTCCTGGCGTTGTCGATGTGCCAACACAGCAGTATATTATGATTAGCGGTGAGGGAAACCCCAACAACACCGATTTTTCAGATAAGGTGTCTGCCTTATATTCATTGGCGTATGCCATTAAAATGAATTATAAAGCCGCAGTTGCTAGCGGAAATATTTCAAGCGAGGTTCAAGATTTTACTGTTTATCCTTTAGAGGGTATTTGGAAGCAAAAAATAGCTGGAGAATTTATCAAAGAAAATCTGGAATATACTATTATGATACGCCAGCCAGATTATATTACTGTCGATATGGTGCAGACAGCATTGGAAAGAGTAAAAGTCAAAAAACCTACACCGTTGTATGGAGAAATTCGGTTTGACACCATGCAGGACGGAAAATGTATAGAAATCCTGCATGTCGGATCATTTGATGACGAGCTGACTTCTTTTGAAAAAATGGATCGGTATGCTAAGGAGCAGGGACTGAAGCGTAGCGCGCTTGTCCACAGGGAAATCTATCTGAATAACGCCAACAGAGTGGAAAAAAGCAAACAGAAAACTATTTTGCGTTATCAAGTACAATGATTTTTTAGAAAATTTGCTATTTTATAGGGATTCCACCTATATTCTCCTAATAAGGGATTATTTTTCAACAATCAAAATGATACCTTTATAGCATCAAATGAATGGAGGAATACATATGAACCAATTAGTTACAGGAAAATTTATAGCATTAAAGAGAAAACAGAGAAATCTAACACAGGAACAATTAGCAGAGAAACTTGGGGTTTCCAATAAGACTATTTCAAAGTGGGAAACAGGCAAATGCATGCCTGACTATTCTATTGTAAAGAGTTTATGTGAAGAACTTGAAGTTACAGTGGCAGAACTGCTGGATGGTGAAAAATCTGAAGAAAAAAGTGTTCGAACCTATGATGATGAGCAGATTTTAGATTTGCTAAGAAGAACACAAGAGTTAGAAAAGCAAAAAAATATATTATATGGAATTATGCTTATTGTAATGGGTATTGCATTACAGGCTCTTTCATATGCAGTTGGAGGTTCAGATATTAAGGACTTTATTTCTGGCTTACTATTGGGATTGTCAATCGTGGAAATGCTGGCTGGAGTGTATGTTGTTGGAAAGCACTTGGCAGGAAGATAACTTTCAGTCTCATGGTTGAAAAAATAACTTATAACAAATATTGAATTTCAAGGGGATGCACGCCAAATGTTACATAATGCAATTAGAAATTTGTTGAACTTATAAAAAAAGGAAATAGAATGATAGTAACATATAATGATTTTGAAGGAGGATTTGTAGCACGAGCATCGGAGAAAAGATTGTGGAAGCAAGGAGAACGAAAAATCTGACGCAGGAGCAGCTTGCTGAGCTTTTGGGTGTAACAAGACAGTCAATCTCTCGTTGGGAGCAGAATCAGGCATATCCTGAGATGGAAAAGATTTTGCGTTTATCGGATATTTTAGGTGTAAGTTGTGACTATCTGTTGAAAGAAAATGTGACAAAAAAGGATTGCGATACTGTCGGAAAAGGAAAGCCGTTTATGCAAACACGACTACTTAAAGGTTTAGTGGGTAAAAAAGTAAAAATAGATTTATTAGATGGAGATATAGATGTAGACTATTTTGATAAGGTTTGTGAAATCCTTGGGCTTGAAGAAGATTTTATGAAGGTAAGTTATGTAAAGAATAAAGGGACAGAGGTTAATTTGATTGCCATATCGAAAATAGCGTCCTTGGAATTAGTGGAGGATTAGGAAAATGAATGAAACAATATTAAAAATTGCTCTTGTCATTCTATTTTTATGGTGTGGCTCTCTGTCTGGTGAAATCCAAAGTTTGAAGAAGCGATTAAAAAAAGAAGAAAATTGTTTAAAGGGAAATAGTGATAAAGTGAAGAATATATTAGCTAAGAACATTGGAAAGCAGATGATTCTTAAGTTTGACGATGACAATCTGGATATAGATTTATATGATACTGCCTGTGAAATTATTGATGTAGATGACAGGTGGGTTTTGGTGCGTTATATAAATGACAAGAAAACAAAAGAAAAGTTGATTAATTTATCTGTACTAGAAGGAGCAAAGTATAAGTAATGCAAGAAAAACTTTGTATTGCAGTTAAGTCATTGTAAACATGCAGATGAAAATAACAAAAATTTCAGTCTCACGGTGAGATTGAAAACAACAGAAGATTTGAATTCTCACTTGAGGTGTTTTTAGGGATTTAATAACTGTTATATCGTGTTATATCGTTCTATCCTTGTTTACGAACCCCCATAAGGGAAAAAACAAGGGAAAGAAAATCTGGTAACAACTTATAACAAATTATAAAAATGGCAGTTGGGACTGGATGGAATGCTTATAATACATTTTCAAGAAAGGACTGATAAGATGAGATTGATATATGCAGACTATAACGCTCAAACGAACAGTATTGATGTAACCACATTTGAAAATTACATATTACGGATTGATTGTAATAAGGCTGAAGATGGATTAAGAACAACTCTTTGCTCACAAAATTCGCTGAATGCTTTGGCAATAGATGAGCCACTTGAGTATGCTCGACTAGCTTTGGATGGCGAAATGCAGGCTTGGCTGGATGCGCTTGATAGTTTGGAAGTATGGTGAATAAGTAAGTTATTTTTAGGTAATATGATGAAATGTAATAGCTATTGCAGTATAATTTGAAAAAAGAAAAGAGTGATGCGATATTGAGAAATATATTATTAATAGAAGATGATGTATCATTATCCAATGGTGTGAAACTGGCTTTGCAGAGTCCGGATAATACGATTATCCAGTGTTTTAGCATTAAGGAGGCAAGGCAAGTAGATACTGCTAGTGTTTCACTTATTGTTTTAGATATCAATCTACCAGATGGGAATGGATTAGACTATTTACAAGAACTGAAGATAAGGTATAATGTACCGATTATTTTGTTGACAGCTAATGATATGGAAACAGATATTGTTACCGGTTTGGAGTTAGGAGCAGATGACTATATTACAAAGCCATTTAGCCTTGCAATATTAAGAGCCAGAGTGAATGCAAGAATCAGAAGTGTTGAGAATAAGGAATTTGTGGGTTATCAATCCGAACGTTTTATGTTTAACTTCCAAGAAATGATGTACATGGTTTCGGAGGAACAGATTGAGCTAAGTAAAACAGAGCAAAAATTACTTCGAATGTTGATCGAGAATAAGGGAATAACGTTAGAGAGAGGTGTTTTGATCGACAGAATATGGACAGATGGTGCCGAATATGTAGATGAGAACGCATTGTCTGTGGTGATAAAGCGTTTGAGGGATAAGATAGAAGAAGTACCTACGAAACCACAATATATTAAAACGGTATATGGCATTGGATATAAATGGGAGGAGTAACGTATGAATTTGTGGAGTGCAGACCGTGTTATGGAACGTTTGAATTTGATGTTAGAACATGCCATTTCAGGAGAACCCATAGAGACTTCTTTTGACGAAACGAAAATGTCTGCTTTGGAAACGAAGTTAGCACAATACTTGAAAATGAATCAATTGGGAAAACAACAGTTGAATGACGAAAAGGAAAGAATCGATGCATTGATATCTGATATTTCCCATCAAACAAAAACACCGATAGCAAATATGCTGTTGTATTCCGAATTATTGGCGGAAGAGATACAAGATGAAAAAAGTAAAGAGATGTTGGAGGCAATCCACTTTCAGGCAGAAAAATTGTCCTTTTTAACACAATCGTTGGTTAAAATATCAAGATTGGAAAGTGGAGTGATTCAGACGGTTCCAGAGAAGAATTCGGTTAGTGAATTAATTGAAAAGGTGGTTACGCAAGTGGAACCGAAAGCATCAATGAAAGATATTTATATAGACGTATCTTCTGTTGATGGTGAAGCACTTTTCGACATGAAATGGACAAGTGAAGCGATCGGCAATATTGTGGATAATGCTGTGAAATATACAAATATTGGTGGTAACATTCAAATAACAGTCAATGAATATTCCTTGTTTACAAGGATTGACATACGAGATAATGGTATAGGTATTGCTGAAAATGATTTGCCAAAGATTTTTGGTAGATTTTATAAATGTTCTACAACACAGCAGGAGGAAGGTGTAGGATTGGGTTTATATCTTGCAAGAGAGATTATATCAGGACAAGGTGGCTACATAAAAGTAAGTTCTCAAATAGAGAAAGGAACAATGTTTTCTGTATTTCTTAGAAGAAATGTGTAAATCTTTCAAAACTGTTAGAATTCATTTTGAAATGGAAAGATTCTGGAAAGAAAGCTGAGGTATAGTCTGTATTGTAGAAATATGATACAGACTATTTTAATGGAGGTAGACGGATGGTTATTCTTGAAACAAAAAAACTTCAAAAGAATTATGGAAGTGGCGATACTCTTGTAAAAGCATTAGATCAGGTGGATTTGCAAATACAAAATGGAGAATTTGTAGCCATTGTAGGAACATCAGGAAGTGGAAAATCTACTTTGTTACATATGCTTGGCGGTTTGGACAGACCTACAGAAGGAAAAGTCTTTGTCGAAGGAAAAGATATTTTTTCGTTGAAGGATGAGGAGTTGACAATTTTCAGAAGAAGAAAGATTGGATTTGTATTTCAGCAATACAATTTGATTCCGACAATGAATGTCTATGAAAATATTGTACTTCCGATTGGGTTAGATGGAAATACGCCGGATGAAGACTATGTAGATGAGATTATAAAAACATTGGGATTGGAAAATAAACTAGAAAATCTTTCCAATAATTTGTCGGGTGGGCAGCAGCAAAGAGTTGCCATTGCCAGAGCGTTATCTAGTAAACCAGCTATTATTCTTGCGGATGAGCCTACAGGAAATCTGGATAGTAAAACAAGTCAGGATGTATTGGGATTGTTGAAGATTACTAGCGAACGGTTTAAGCAGACAATTGTAATGATTACGCATGATGAAGAAATAGCACAAATGGCTGACAGAATCATCCGAATTGAAGATGGAAAGATAGTAGGTGATTCCAATGATTAATGTTAAGAATAAGAAAACAGTTAAGCGTGTGGCTGATACTTCATTAAAAAAAGAAAAGATGAGAAATGTATTTGCAGTGATTGCAATTACACTTACGACAGTGTTGTTCTGCAGTTTGTTCGCCATTTCGAGCAGTTTACTTGCGTCAATAGAAGAAAGTACGATGCGTCAGTCGGGTGGAAACGCACATGCTGGTTTTAAGTTTCTGACGGAAGAAGAGTATGAGAATATAAGTAAACACCCGGATATTAAGGAAATATCATACTCCGTGGTATTAGGAGTAGCGGAAAATGAAGAATTAATCAAAAGAACAACTGAAATAAGATATACCAAGGATGAATTGTATGCAGAAATGGGTTTTTCGATGCCGACAACTGGTAGATTACCGGAAGCCAAGGATGAAATAGCAACTGATACCCTAGTTTTAGAAAAGCTAGGGATTCCTGCAAGGTTAGGTGAGATAGTGACATTACAATATTCTGTATGTGGCAAACAGTATGTGGACACTTTCACGTTAGTCGGATTCTGGGATGGGGATATTATTATGCCTGCCAGTCAGGCTTGGCTTAGCAAGGAATATGTGGAAGGTATACTCAGTGAGTATGATGCAACAGCTTTAGGTGAGATGATTGGTTCGATTAACGCAGATATTAATTTTAATAACTCGTGGAATATTGAGGCTAAGTTAGAGAAGGTAATTATAGAGAGTGGATATTCATCAAATGAACTTAATTCAGGTGTGAATTGGGCATATATGGGAGGTAATGAAATAGAAGCAGGCACTGTTTTGGGAATGATAGCAGTTTTATTTGTTATTGTTTTTTGTGGATATTTGATGATATCTAATGTGTTTATGATAAGTGTCGCAAAGGATGTGCGTTTTTATGGTTTGCTTAAAACCATTGGCACAACTGGAAAGCAGATAAAGAACATCATAAGAAGACAGGCGTTGCGAATCAGTCTGGTGGGAATTCCGATTGGGTTGCTGGTAGGAAGCTTAGTGGGCAGTGTGCTTACCCCGGTTGTGCTTGGAATTACAAATATTACTATGGTGAAGATTTCCATTCGATGGTGGGTGTTCGTATTTGCAGCATTGTTCGCATTAGTTACAGTATTTATCAGTATACAAAAAGCGGAAAAAATAGCCGCCCAAATAAGTCCGATAGAAGCTTTGAGGATGACAGATGCTACAGGTAACAGAAAAAGAAAGAGTAAGTCTGGTCAAAGAATTCTTTTATGGAAAATGGCGGCAGAAAATGTAGGAAGAAACCGAAAAAGAGTATGCCTTGTGACAGTTTCATTATCCCTTAGTCTGGTTATTCTAAATGGAGCATATTCTATGTCAAATAGTTTGAATATGGATGCGTATCTGAGCGGGTTAATTAGTCATGATTTTGTGATGGGGGATGTAACATGGTTTAATGTAATGACCAATTATGTTGATGCAGATACTTTGGATGATGATTTTTTGGATGAACTCACCGAATATAAAGGAATAGAGTCGTTAGAAAAAATATATTTTTCGGAAAGATTTTGTGCTTTGGATGAGCATTGGGATGATATGGCTGAGCGTGTCGAGGCGGAACTTAACGCGGGTGAGAATTGGATTGAGTATTTAAATCAAGAAATAGCTGACGGAACTGCTATGTATCATGTATATGGAATCGATGATGCAGTATGGAATGACCTTACGGTGTGGCAGGGCGAAATTGACTTGGAAAAGCTACATAGTGGGGATTATGCAGTAGTGAGTCCTTATGATGAAGAAGGAAAACTAAGTGCATATGAAGTTGGTGATAAAATTGATGTATTCACTAAAAACGGTGAGAGCAGAAGTTGTGAGATTATTGCAATTGCAAGTATTCCATATGGTATTAGCATTCAGCATACCCATCCGGCTGAAATTAATATTTTGCTTCCATCAGATGTTTTTTTACAATATGTGGAGGATAAATGTCCCATGGTAGTCACATTGGATGTTGAAGATGGTGAAATTGATACAATGGAACATTTTCTAGAAGAGTATTGCGAAAAGAGAAATCAGAATATGCAGTATACTTCAAAAGCGACATACATAGCAGAGTACGAAGATACACAAAGAACATATAAGATGGTGGGCATAGTTATCAGCGTATTGCTGGCAATGATTGGAATTGCAAATTTTGCAAATACAAGTATAACATCCATTGTAGCACGAAAACATGAATTTGCTGTGCTTGAAAGTATTGGGATGACGTTAAAACAACAAAGAAGAATGCTTGTGCTAGAAGGGTTGATATACATGCTACTTACATCTGTTGTTACTTGTACGATTGGTGCCGTGATTGGCTATTATGGTATATCCCTACTTTTATCAGGGAGTAATTATTATACAATTACTTTTACCATTATGCCGTCAATGTTATGTATGCCGATATTACTGATGCTTACCATTATTATACCTCTTTTGAGTCAAAAGTATGTGAACTGTGAAAGCGTTGTAGAACGTTTAAGAAGGACGGAATAAGTTATTTGCGAGGAGAAGAAATTAATACATCTGCATTACAGATATTTTTTTGGCAAGGGGCGATCATCTCGCCCCTTTATCTTTGCTTCTGTAAGTTCGTTCGGAGTACTGTCGTTCCACCGCTTGTCGATATTTTTGCAATCGTTCTTCGAAACTTTCCTCCTTTGGAGTATCTTTTTTACCATAGGTTTCTTCACACTTGTTACATTCCTTTTGATACCTGTAGAAGGCATCTTTTGAAGCGTAGAATGCTGTGTAGAAATCCTCAACAGTAGAGAAATCATATTGTTTTACAATGCCGGATAATCCACCTTTAAGAATGCGGATTTCTTCGTTCTTGCGTGCAATTTTACTATCCAGTTCCTTTTTCTTGGTAAGCCTTGCCAGTCCTTTCAAATCGTCTCTTTCCAACTCAAATCCGTTTCGTTCACGTTCTGCTTCAAAGATAATTCGGTTGTGTTTATCCAGTTTCGCTTTGATCTCTGATAGTTTCGTATATGCAGAGGCATCTGGTGGTATAACTGGTTTGGGAGGTATTTGTGGCTTGGATGCCTCTACACTCTTTGCTTGGGTAACTATTGGTGTAATCGTGACATCTGGCTTTGGCTCCGGTTGCGATTCTTTTTCGATGATTGTCGTGGTGGGTGATATGATTTCTGCCACTGCTTGTTCTGTTTTTTCTGCGCTGTCAGCAGATAGCTTTTCTTTCAGCTTATTTGCAGCTTCTAAAACCTGTGCGATGACATATGATAATTTGATTGTGGCTACACGAATGATGCTTGCCAGTTTCTCGGGATGCTTACCGGATAAGGAAATGGATAATCTTATATTATCGGTAATCCATTCTTTTTTTACTTGTCGTATCTCATCCTTTGGCACTTGGCTTACTAAGGCTCGGTCTACTTCGTGATTCCACTGCATACGTACCTTATTATCCTCTTTTATCTGTTCTGCTTTGGGATTGTTCTTTCCGATTTTCTTGGTGGCAAGATACAATCCGTTTTTGTCGAATACTCGAAGCTTATCTTTATCGTCGTCTATCATACGATTGATAAGGTCGGTATAAAAACATTTTACCTCGTTTAGATATTGCTCCTGTTTGAACAGCTTGTTCTTGGTAGTAAACAAGGTTCGTTCATAGACTTCGCCCTTTTTGATAATCTTACAACCCTTACGGACATTCCCACTATCGTCCAGTATCTCTTTCTTGGTGCGTACATGCTTTTTTTGCTCGTTGTAGAACATATTGCGTGTTGCAATCTTTTCTATGGGTTCCGGCAACAGTTCCCTTTCGGAAAAGATGAGATGGATATGATAGTTGGTTTTGCGTTTGTTATGGTGCAGGGCTGAAACGCACTCCACACCATATTTTTCTTTAAAGCGGTTGGTAAACAACTGTAACAGCCGGTTAGGGTCGTACAGGTCGGGGAAGGATTCCGGCAGGGCTATAATCAGTTCCCTTGCCTCGATACATTTCCCCTCTGTACCGCTTTTTAGAAATTCCTGCTGATTAAATCTGGCAAGCTCCGTCCAGTAGTGGCGGTCTGTGGTTTCATATACCGCATACAGATTCTCCTGCTTGGCGTGACTGGATATATAAGTAATCCTGCCACGGACATTGTGGAGCTTGCTCATCTGGATAAATGAATTTCGTTCGATAGTGCTTCCTCCTCTCATAAATAGTTCTTAGGGAAAGGTGGAAGGATAATATAAGTGAGTGGATAGCTTAGACTATCCGTTTACGAATACGATTGCCGTATCCGGCACTGTTCCAAATGCGATAGCATTTGTATAAGTCACGTAAGCGTGACTAAGCTCCCTGCAAGGGCGAAATATCCAGAGTACAAATCGAAGATTTGTGCGAAGGGTGTATTTCGCTCTCAAACGCCGAGGGCTTGCAATAGAATTGCACTAAAAGGTCTGTACCACTCACTTCAATATGAAATTGTCCTGTAAAATTCCTGCTCCTTTCCCATAAGTTTTGGTTGATACCAGAGGAAGCACATGATATAATTTATTTGCGTGTAGGTATATCATGGCTTCGGTCTGATACATACCAGAGGGTGGTTTCGTAGGAAGCCACCCTTTTAAATTACAGCAGTTTTTCTGCTAACTGCTCTGACAGTATTCTTATCCCTCAAGTCTCTGCCCTCGTTGGCTTCCATAAACATCTCCAAGATGTCAGTCTTGATAAGGACTTTTCTCCCCACCTTCAACACCGGAAGTTTCTTCCACTCCACCAGATTCCGGAGAGTATTTCTTCCGATACCGGTGTAGTCTGCGGCTTCCTCAATGGATAAGGCAATCTTCATTTCTGTCATTGAACCACCTCCCTGTTACTTGCATTATGCAATTTTTGTTTGTGGTGATACTATAACGCTTTTATATTCTTTTGTCAAGCGTTATGTAATTTTAAAAATAATTATTAACTTGCGTATTGCAATTATGAAAGATGTATGTTATAGTAGTACCATACCGAAAAAGGAGGTGTATGAAGATGAAAGATAAAGAATTACGCAAGCTAATCGGTAGCAGGGCAAAACAGCGAAGATTGGAATTAGGATTGAAACAGCCTTATGTTGCTGAAAAGATGGGAGTGACAGCTTCCACCATTCAGAGATATGAAGCCGGAACAATCGACAACACCAAGAAGCTGGTGCTGGATGGACTTTCAGAAGCACTTCATGTATCTGTGGAATGGCTCAAAGGAGAGGCAGAGGAATACGAAACAGACATTACGGATAAAAGAGAATTACAGATTCGTGATGCGATGAGCAGTATTTTAAACCGCTTACCTTTTGACCTGAATAATGAGGAAGCTGACTTCTCGAAAGACCTACTGCTACTGATGTTACAGGAGTATGAGCTATTTATGGATTCCTTCCAATTTGCCTGTAAGAACTTCAAGGGCAACACAGAGAATGCGGACATAGCAGCAACCATAGGTTTTGAATCGAATAAGGAATACAACGAAATCATGTTTCTTAGGGAGATTACCCACAGCGTCAATGCCTTTAATGACATGGCAGATGTGATAAGGCTCTATTCCAAGAAACCGGAGACAGCCACACAGAGGCTTGCAAATCTTTTATCGGAAGATTCCGAATCGGTATAGTGAGACAACCGGAGTTATGATATACTTACACGCAAGAAGCATTTCATCAGTTCCGATTGTAAATCGAAATCAAGATTTCGATATGATATCGAAAGGAGAAAACGATTATGGCAAAAGGTTCTGTAAGGAAAAAAGGCAAGAAATGGTATTACCGCTATTATGTGGAGGATGCCAGTGGTAACTTGGTTCAGAAGGAATGCGTAGGAACAGAAAGTAAGTC
>JBGVMW010000175.1:0-1727 GCA_045125095.1 Lachnospiraceae bacterium | reverse complement strand
CTGCACCGCACCTGTCGGCAGATCGGCAATCTGAAAGGGCGAGAACAGAGAGAGCTTGCGGACGATCATCCACTGAAACAGATTTATGAGAAGCGACTGAATACTATAAACCGCTATGTGAAGCGTGGCACTCTGGACGCTGATCTTGCAGAGATTATGAAGAAACTGGCGAAAGATAAGATGCTCCGGGCATTGAGCAATATCGCCTATGCCAAGGGTGATTATGAGAAAGAACTGGGACAGACTGCTTTGAAAAAAGAAGCAATGAGAAAACTTTGAATTTGTGGGGGGTGCAGTATATGGTTGAAATACCGTTTCTGTCCTTAGAATTTATTTTTGCATCAATCTGGCTGGTAATAAGGTCTGTTGTATGGACTAAACAAAAACACATAGATTGGAAACGAGAAGCGGTCTTGCTTCTAATGTATATCAATTTGGCTGTTATTATCCGATTTACATTTTTCCCTATGTCCAAAGTAGATGGACGAGTTCAGCCGCTTATATTTGATATTGCAACCGCATTTCCGTTCAGAGTCAATCTGTTTCCGCTGGTAAATCTATTTGACTATGATAGTAAGCGAGACCTTTTATTAAATGTAATTGGAAATGTTGCGATGTTTATTCCGAGTGGAATCATTTTGCCGATTATTTATAAGCGACTTGATACGTTTGTAAAGGTGCTTTTAGCTGGTGGTGGTATCTCGCTTTGCATTGAAATTATCCAATTACCGTTTAGCGTGAGAGCAACCGATATAGATGATTTAATCTTGAATACCGTCGGCGTAATCGTAGGGTATGGGATTTACGCATTGATACGATACATAAGAAGAATAAAGAAATAAATTTCAGTAAGCCGGCGTGTTTAACTGGGATACAAATTGATTTTTGAGGTGATAAGCAAAATGAGTAAATATAATTCTTTATGGGAATATGTGCAGAGTAACGGAAACCAATCTTTTAAGATGACATTTGAAGAAATACGGGATATTGCAGGAATACCAATAGACCACTCTTTTCTGAAATACAAAAAAGAATTAATCGATTACGGTTACGAGGTCGGAAAAATATCTATGAAGGAGCAGACAATCATTTTTAATAAAATTGGCTAACACTTTTCGGTTTCTGGTGAGTCTGAAAGCACGCAAGAATTTCAATTTTCTGGAGATCGATAAACATTATTAAACCGGAAGGAGGTGCGCTATGCTGAATGATTTTTCGTGGAACATGACCGGATACATACCGAAACACCAAGTTAATCCGCACGGTGACGACATCATTCCCTATGTGGCAGAGCGCATCTTCCAACTGGAACCGGAGCCGCCAGAGGTGGGAAGTCTGAATGAATATATCCTGTCTGCTTTGCGGAAAAAGAATTTGCTATATTTTTTGTTCTTCCTGCACCACTACGAGCCACAGCTCAACAAGCGCATCAAAGGCTTTCTCGGCGTGGATGGCGGCGATCTGTACGATACAGACCGTTTTATAGATATAAAGCTCTCCTGCCGGGAGCAAATGCTCCAAAAGCTAATGGACTATGATCCTGCCAAGGGTGCAGAGTATGCTACATACATTTTTCCATTCATACGGGATGCTCTGCTCCGTTTCCGTATGGGCGAAGAAAAATGGTCGGTATCCTCGCTGACCAATTACAAAATGGTGCGGTCAATGGCGTGGCTGTACCATAACACCAAAGATGCGGTCAGCGAGTTTGCTAAGAAATACAACTG
>JBGVMW010000174.1:0-9579 GCA_045125095.1 Lachnospiraceae bacterium | reverse complement strand
CGGCCAGATTGATGATTTGGGAGATGTATTAACTGGAAAAATTCCGGTACATAGAAAGGAAGGAGAAATCGTAATCTATTCTGTGGGTGGAATGCCAACGGAAGATGTTGCATGGGGGACGATGGTGTATCGAAATGCTCTTGCAAAAGGCATTGGAACAAAATTGAATTTGTGGCACACACCACAGATGATGGTATAAGTGAAAGAAAAGGCTGACGCATTCTGTGTGCCAGCCTTTTCCTTGTGTACTTGTATATGGAGCTAGATCCCGGGTATTTTTTTGATGAAAAAAAATGGATGTTATGGTATGATTATCTATGCAAAGATAAAAACGCAATGTACATTACAAATGTACTAGAGCTGGTAGGTAGCCCAGCCGTCCTATATTCTGTAGGGTAAGTAACCTGCCCCTCCGGGTTGTCCATTCTTTGCTTATCAATTATTTAGGAGGGATTGTCATGGACAAAGTAAGTGGTAAGCTAACAGTATTTTTTGAAGATCCATTTTGGGTGGGTGTTTTTGAACAGATTGAAGATGGAAAACTCTTAGTAATGAAAGTGACGTTTGGTGCAGAACCGAAGGAGTATGAGGTGCAAGAGTATATTAAAAAGTACTATTATAGCCTACAATTTAGTCCGGCTGTGGAAACTGTTGTAAAAGAGAAAAAAAGAAATCCTAAGAGGATGCAGCGTGATGCAAAGAAACAGATGCAGGAAAATGGTATCGGTACAAAATCACAGCAAGCGCTGAAAATGTAGCAGGAACAGACCAAACAGGAACGTAAACTAAGAAGCCGGGAACAAAAAGAGGCTGACAAGCAACGAATGTTTGAACTGAAACAGCAAAAGAAAAGAGAAAAGCATAAGGGACATTGATGCCTCTTAGCTTCTGCAAAGCACTTACAAGCGCGTTTGTAAAGCGTTGCATTGAATGCGATTTGATACCTCATTGGGATTGTGTAGAGTCAAATACGGGCTCTATTCGGTTGGCGGAAAGTATAGGGTTTGAAAAAATTAAGGAAAGACCTTTTTATTGGTTTGATATTTAATGTTGGATTTGTGTTGAAATTAGTAGGGTACAGAAACTTTCAGGCTTCGGATGAGTCTGAAAGCACACAAGAATTTGAAGTTGCATAGGAGTGCCAGAAGAATAGCGATAGTATTTTAGAATACGAAACGAAAATGCGGGAGGAGAAATCATTTTGGCTAAATTTAGAAATTACAGAGTAGAAGATTATAATGATCTTTGCACTTTTTTTATTGAAATAAATAAATTGGAGAAAAAGCATATAAATTGGAATTGGGCAAGATTTGAGTGGATGTATGAACATCCTGAGTTTGACAGGACTACAATGGAATCCATTGGTTTATGGTGGGATGAGGGAAAAATTGTAGGAGTCGCCATTTATGATATGTATTTTGGAGAAGCTTTTTGTGGAGTACTTTCAGAGTATATGGAAATCTATGATGAGGTACTAAATTATGCTTATAATCATCTAAAGGATGATTCGGGATTAGGAATTGCAATTTTGGATGATGATGCTGAAAAAATAGAAGTTGCAGAGAGACTTGGTTTCAAGAGAGCAGAGCAGAAAGAGACCATCATGTGCTGCGAACTCGATACAAAGAAGGACTATCAATTAAATGGCGGATATAGCATGAGAGAACTTAATCCGGAAACAGAGGCATATGATTTTAGTTGGTTATTGTGGCAAGGTTTTGACCACGGAACAGATATTTTGGAATTTGAACGAAACGAAGAAATCGTTCCTCAAAAACGTCCTCATCTAAACCCTAAATTAAGCCTTGCGGTTGTAAATGAGCAGGGAGAAAATATTGCTTATTGTTGTCTTTGGTTCAATGAAGAAACAGACTATGCATATATAGAGCCTGTGTGTACAATTCCTGCTTACAGAGGCAAAGGACTTGGCAAGGCAGTTCTCTTTGAAGCAATGAACAGAGTCAGGGATATGGGGGCTAAGGTGGCATATGTCATTTCTGAACAAGACTTTTATAAAAAAATAGGATTAGAAAAGGATAAGTTTTTTACTTTTTACTGGAAAGAGTAAAGATATTTGTTGAATATGGTGCATAATCGGTCTGTTTATCCAAAAGGATAATAAGGAATGATATATTTTTGTGATACATATTAATCGAATTCGAAGTTGATTGAGTCATGCATCTATGTGTAAAGCCGACTGCGGGTTACAGAATATTTCTTAGGGCTCAACAAACTTTCAGTAAGCAGGAGTGTTTAGCTGAGAGACGAATTTGAATTTGCAGTTATGATGTTGCGTTAGGAGGAAAGTGATTTTGATAGAGAAGGCACAAAAAGAAGATTTAAAGGAAATACTTGAATTGCAATATTTGGCTTATCAAAGCGAAGCTAAACTCTTTGGAGATATGAATATTCCGCCATTAAAGCAAACGATAGAGGAAGTGGGCGAAGAATTTGCAAAGGGTACTGTTTTAAAAGTAGTGGATGACAGCGGAGATATTATTGGTTCTGTCAGGGCGTATGAAGAGAACGGAACCGTTTATATCGGCAAATTGATGGTACATCCTAAAATGCAAAAGCAGGGAATCGGTACGCAACTTTTATTGGCAATGGAGAATGAATTTCCGAATTGCAGGTATGAGTTGTTTACCAGTACCAAGAGTATTAGCAACATAAGATTATATAAGAGATTGGGATATAAAATTTATAAAGAGGAAGCAGTATCTGAGGAACTGCAATTTGTATATTTGGAAAAATGTTAAGAAACTTTGAAGTTGGCGGAGGAATTACTATGAGCACAATATTATTTACAGATAACATAGATGAATACTTAAAAGAAGATGATGTGATTAATTTCGGAAATGAAAATATAATGCAACTTGCAAATGTACTGTATCAAGGAACAAGCGACGAAGTAGAGTACATCAAAAGAGCGTATGAATATGTAAGAGATAACATTTCACATTCGGCAGATATAAATGAAGATATTTTAACTTGTTCAGCAACAGAAGTGTTAGAAGCAAGGCATGGAATTTGTTTTGCAAAGTCACATTTGCTAGCTGCTTTATTGCGTTATAAATCTATTCCAACTGGATTTTGTTATCAGAAATTGATTTTAGATGATGAAATAGCACCTGTTTTGATATATCACGGATTTAATGGAGTGTATGTCAAAGAATATAAAAAATGGATTCGCCTTGATGCAAGGGGAAATAAAGAAGGTGTAAATGCACAGTTTTCATTAGAGAAAGAGCAACTTGCATTTCCTATTCGTGCAGAAAAAGGTGAGGAGGATGGATTTGTGATTTATCCTAATCCTGATGTGAAAGTTTTGGAAAAGTTTAATAGTTATAAGACAAGAACAGAACTTTGGGATGATTTACCGATTGAATTAGGATATAATTCATAATTCGATTTTTTAGTGCTCTAGAGAGTGAAAATTTCAGTCTTGTGGAGAGATTGAAAGGGCTTACGAATTTGAATTCTCACTTGAGGTATTTTTAGGGATTTAATAACTGTTATATCGTGTTATAAAAATCTCGTCAAACCCTTGAAAACACTAAAGTTTTCGTGTGTGTCCTCTCCGTCACATCTTGTATCGTGTTATATCGTTCTACCCTTGTTTACGAACCCTCATAAGGGAAAAAATAAGGGAAAGAAAATCTGGTAACATCTTATAACAAATTATGAAAATGCAGTTGGAACTGGATGGAATGCTTATAATACATTTTCAAGAAAGGATTGATTGGATGAACATAATATATGCAGATTACAACATTTACCACAACAGCATTGATATATGCACTTATGCCGGATATATTCTACGGATTGACTGTGCAAAGGCAGAGGAAGGATTAAAGACTACTCCTAATTCAGAGTGTGCCTTAAATGCCCTTGCAATAGATAATCCACTAGAATATGCCAGACTGTATCTCGATGGAACTATGCAGATATGGATTGATGCGGAGGATTCATTAGAAATTTGGTGATTTGTATACAAGGCAAGACTATAATTTTAAGTCTTGCCTTGTATTATAAAAATATATATTATTTGTATTGAGTTTTAGAAAGAAAATGTCGATAATGAAAAGGGATTATATAAAAGCGTCTAATTTAATATACGAGGTGTAAAACATTGATTTATATAGTGGACAATTTCTTGAATTATTTAATATATCTATTCATTATTTATTTTGGATTTAAGATACAGCCTAGGAAGAATAAAATTTTCCGTTGGCTCTCGGTGGTGGTGGTATTTGCGGCTGGTATTTTTAATATGTACTTTGAAACCAATTCTCCTATTGTGTATGTGTGTTGGAGTGTTCTGTCTGTATGCTTGTTTTTCAAGGAACGTTTATTGCGTTTAGGGATATTAAGTTTTGCACTTATGTATTTTACAGGAATTATGGATACATTCAGTGTTATGCTCATACAGATTTTGCTTATAGGAGGGGCTGTTGAAACTGGTTTGACATGGTGGATGGAGATAGCATATGCCATGTCATTTTCTGTATATTTCATGGTATATACAATACTTCTTAAAAAAAATGAAGTTTATTTGAATGATATAGAATACAGATATAAGGTTGCCATACTGGTGCAAGGTAGTATATTCCAAATGTTTTATAATTTTGTATTTGCTTTTTTTGATGAGAATCATGAAATGTATGGCTGGGATGCATATGTTGTGTTTTTTGTTAGTATCGTAGGATCTATTTATGCTATTTTTTTGACTCTTAGTCTCGCTATAAAGAATGTTCTTTCAAACAGGCAAAATAAAGAACTTCAATCTTTTATGTATATGCAAAAAGAGCAATATGATTACCAACTACAACAATCGGTGGCAGTGCGACGCTTTAAGCATGATTTGACAAATCATATAGGTGTTCTTAGAGAACTGGTAAATCAGAAAAAATTGGAGGAAGCTAGAGGATATATAGATACTATTTGGAATGTTCAAGATGAATTTGAATTAAAAATTCATACAGGAGATAGTTTTTTAGATGTAATTATGAATTACTACTTATATATAGCGACGAAGGAGAATATTAACTTCACTGTATCCGGAAGGGTGACATCTATATCGTACATAGAGATGTTTGATATTACAACTTTAATGGGAAATATATTGCAGAATGCTATAGAAGCATCTAAAAAAACGAATGTTCCTAAAATAAGAGTTGAACTTATAGAACATAAAACGGAAATCTTTATTTCGGTAAGTAATAGTGTAGTTGAAAAGGTAAATACAAGCAATAATTATTTGAAAACTTCGAAGAAAGATAAAGCGAATCATGGATTTGGCTTTAAAAATATTATTGCAACTGTTGAAAAGTATCAAGGAGAATACTATATGGATTCTTTCATGGAAAATGGAGAGCCAATATTTAAAATTAGTATAGCTATTCCAAAGGAGATAAGGCAATGAAAATATGTGTAGTGGAAGATGAAGAAGTATGGAGGAATAAAATACAGGAAATTATTGAAAAATACTGTATAGATAAGAATATTTTATTTCAAATTCATTTGTGTAGTAATGGAAAAGATTTTATGAAGAATAAAGACGCAGATTTGGTATTTTTGGATATTGAACTTGCAGAAGGAGAAAATGGTTTTGAGATAGCTGAGAAGTTGATAAACACTGGGAAACAATGCAAGATATGTTTTCTAACTTCTCATACAGAATTAGCCCGTTTAGGATATAAAGTAAATGCATTCAGATACATTGATAAAAAACATTTGGAGGAGATAGTAGAAGCACTTGATTCTTTTCTTAAAACTAAAATACAGGAAAGAAATATTTGCTGTAATGATATTTCCGGTATATGTAGAAAAATAAAGTTGGATACACTTTTGCTTGTTGAAACAAGTGGAAGAAAATTGAGATACCTCATGGTGGATGGTAATGAATATTTTTGCGAAGGAAGTATATCTGAAATGTCACAAAGTTTGGAGCAGTTTGGTTTTTTTCAAGTGCAAAGGTCATATGTTATCAATATGAAATTTATTGAAAAAGTGGACAGTCGAAAGGTTACCTTGTGTAATGGATTAGAGATAGCGATTGGAAGAACTCATAGTAATGCATTTAAAAAGGCTTTTTTTAAATGGAGAATGTTATTTGATAATTGATTAGGAAATAGCCTCATGATGATTTGTGTCGTTTGTGCAAAAATTGTGTCATTTACACATGGAATATTTCCTTACTTTTCTTTTTGTGGTATAAAATAAATTGTTCGGATAATTTAGGGAAATTATCCGGGAAAAGCTAATTTTTCAGGAGGAGTGAAGTTTGAAAAAGAATATAATTGGTCTAATAGGTGTCTTGTTTATTGTATCGCTGACAGCTTGTGGAAATAAGCCGGAAGCCTCAGCGTTGGTTGTGCAGACAGGACAAGAAACTACGGAGGGTAAGTTGGAGAATGAAGTAGTGACAGAAGATGTTTCGGAGCAACAGGAAAAAATAAATCTGCCAGCAGGAGAAATAGAAACGGATTTAATTTTGGAAAAGTTGGTTGGAGAATATGAATATGTGTCTGATTATGGAAACGGGAGTTTAACTATTAAAAAGGAAGAACAGGGTTATAGCATTGATGATTATGAATCAGAAACATCTTACCGCTTCTTAGCATATTCCTCTGATATAGAATACATAAAAAATAACAGAATTTATATAAAGTATCCGGACAAGGTATATTCCGACGATACAGTTGTATTTTGTGAATATATATTGGAATATGGAACAGATGAAATAAAAGTGTATTGTAAGAAATCTGCAGACGATGATGAACAGTTTTTATACTGTGCAACAAAAAAAGAAGAAAACCAAGGAGAGAATGATAATTCAGAAATCACATCAGAAGAATTTACCAATAATAGCAATGAAGAAGTTGTTATAGGGTTAAAGGATACAAATAAAATAGATTTCACCTATGATTACACAGAAGATATCCAAGAGGAGGTTGATTATGTAGTATCAAATTCATCCTCTCTTCAGGAGGAATTAAAGAATATTGATACAATTACTCAAAAATACACCCAGTTGGCAGAGTCTGCACAGACTCAAGGAGAGATGAATGTGGCATCTCAATGGCTTTATGTGATTTGGGATACGGAACTGAATAATCTTTGGAGCAGATTCAGTAGCCTGGCAGATCAGGATACTAAAGAAAAGCTTCTTGAAGACCAGAGAAACTGGGTTGCCATGAAAGAGGAAGTAACTGCAATGAGCCTTGGTTCTCAGGAGGAAAATGGCAGTATGTATCCGCTGCTTGTAAATTCCCTTTGGGAAGAATATACTAAAAACAGGGCTTATTTCATTGCAAATGAGCTGGCACAGATTAAGGGAGAACCTTTTGCCATGCCGAAATTATCTGAAAAGTACGGTTTGTATGTAGATAATTATGAAACCGGTTCTGTGTACAGTGAACTAATTACTCGGCAAAATTGGGAGGGAGAAGATGAAGCGATTATTGGTATTTACAGGCAAGGATATCTAGAAGGAAGTTTCATTGATGATGGAAAAGGAAACCTTTTTTTCACATCAGATGATGGCAGTATTAAGGGAATTATCCAAATCAACGGATGGGATGGAGCAACTTTCGAAGTTACGGAAAAAATAGGAGCATCTCCGTTCTCTGTAGGGGAGAAATTTGAGTTTCCTGTCGCATTTTGATTTGAAAGTAGATGATTCAAAATTATACAACAGTAGCTACCCAGATGATTTGTCATATTTGTAGAGAAGAAAGTATAAACTGAAAGCATATAGGCAGCGTAGAGGGGCATTATCTCGCCCCTTTATCTTTGCCTCGATAAGGCTGGCTGGCATTGTGTTGGTTAGCCTTTTCTTGATACCTTTTTATCTTTTCGTGCATGGTTTCAGCTTTTGGAGTGGCTTTCTCTCCGTAGGTTTCCACCCACTTGGCACGTTCCTTCTGATATGTGTCGGTGGCACGCTGTGAGGTATAAAATGCGGTGTAGAAATCCTGCACCGTTGCAAATCCATGCTGTCTGACGATATCGGATAATCCGGCTTTAAGGGTTCGGATTTGTTCGGCTTTGGTGGCAATCCGTCTTTCAAGCTCTTTTTTCTTGGTAAGTCTTGCAAGTCCCTTTAAATCGCTTAATTCAATCTCCAGTTTTGTCCGTTCACGCTCTGTTTCAAAGATAAGGTTATTGTGTTTATCAAGAGTAACCTTGACCTTTTGAAGTCTTGGGAAAGCAGCTGCTTCCGGTGGCATAACCGGTCTTGGAGGTGTCTGTGGCTTAGGCTGTTCTATAACCTTGGTTTCTGGAACAGTTGCGGTAATTGTAACGCTTGGTGGCTCAGGCTTTGTTATTGGTTCCTTAACCGGAGCAGAAACAACATCTGCGGTGTCATCTGCTTTTATAACAGCCTTACTTCCGTATTCTTTTTCAAGAGCTTCATGGAACAGCTTGTTTTTCAGCTCCCTTGCGGCTGTCAGCACCTTAGAAGTTAAAAGTGCTAATGCCTTTGTTGCAGTTACTATTATATTGAGCAACAATTCTGGTCTGTTGCCCCATACCCTGATGGAGTTGCGGATACGGTCTGTGATAAATTCATTCTTTATCTTCCGTATTTCATTTTCCGGCACTTGGCTGACTAAGGCGCGGTCTACTTCGTGATTCCACTGCATACGCACCTCATTATCTGTCTTTATCTGTTCCGCTTTGGGATTATTCTTGCTGATTTTCTTGGTGGCAAGATACAATCCGTTTCTATCGAATACATGGAGCTTATTCTTATCGTCCTCTATCAGAAGATTGATAAGGTCGGTATAGAAGCGTTTCGCTTCATCTAAATAATGCTCCTGCTTGAACAGCTTGTTCTTGGTGGTAAATAAGGTTCGCTCATAAACTTCGCCTTTTTTGATTATCTTACAGCCCTTACGGACATTACCGCTATCATCCAGTATTTCTTTCTTGGTGCGGACATGCTTTTTCTGTTCATTGTAGAACATATTGCGTGTTGCAATCTTTTCTATGGGTTCCGGTAATAGTTCCCTTTCGGAAAAGAGGAGATGGATATGATAGTTGGTCTTGCGTTTGTTATGGTGCAGGGCTGAAACACACTCCACACCATATTTTTCCTTAAAGCGGTTGGTAAATAACTGTAACAGTCTGTCGGGTTCATACAGGTCTGGGAAGGACTCCGGCAGGGCTATAATCAGTTCCCTTGCCTCGATACATTTCCCTTCCGTACCGCTTTTTAGAAATTCCTGCTGATTGAATCGTGCAAGCTCTGTCCAGTAGTGGCGGTCTGTGGTTTCATAGACCGCATACAGATTCTCCTGCTTGGCGTGACTGGATATATAGGTAATCCTGCCACGGACATTGTGGAGCTTGCTCATCTGAATAAATGAATTTCTTTCGATAGTGCTTCCTCCTCTCGTAAATGTTACTTAGGGAAAGAGGTGGAAGGATTATAAGTGAGTGGATAGCTTAGGCTATCCGGTTACGAACTAAGTGCCGTATCCGGCACTACCAGCCCTGCAAGGGCGCATTCAGAAATTGCAGAGCAATTTCTTCATTACGCGGCTCTCGCTAAGTGCGTCTGCAAGCAGC
>JBGVMW010000173.1:0-1874 GCA_045125095.1 Lachnospiraceae bacterium | reverse complement strand
CATTAGCAGAGAATCAATCTAGAGCTAAAAAAGATTTAGCTAAAGCTCAAAAAGATATGCTAAATGAGCTTGGTAAAAACTTTAATAATGGTAAGCAGTTAAAGCTAGGTGAAATAGATATTAAGACTGGTTTATACTCTGGCTTTGATACAAGTACTATAGATAATACTGGTTTATCACAAGAAGATATTACTAAAAAAGAAGCAGTTTTAGAAAGAGCTTTAACTAACATTAATAGTAGATCAAAATATGATTTAGTAGAAGCTAGAAAAAACCAAGAAAATATTAATAAGATTGATGACTTCTTTGATGAGTTAAAAGTTAAAGGCTCTAGAGAAGAAATGGAAACTTCACTAGCTGATGAATCTAAGTCATTTACAGTAGATAATATAATCAAGAATAAAGATGCTAGAGATGCTTTCTTAAGAGGTGCTGAAACTGAAAGTTTAGCTAGAAAGATGGCATTAGATGCTGTAGGAGCTAGAGAGTGATAAAATTGTTGTGTAAACACTAAAATGCTATGGCATAATGTATGGGCCCAGTTATGTCATGGTGCGTTATTCACATTTAAATAGGAAATAAAAAATGGCTAGACAAAAACATAGTCAAGTAGCACAAGAAATTTTTCAGGCTTTTGCCAATGGTTGTGCCAATGGTTCTATAACTGATGTTCAGGCGACCATGCGTGAAGTATTGGGTATGGCAGTTGAACAAATGCTTAAGGGAGAGCTGGATGCTCACCTAGGATACAGCAAATCATCCCAGGGAGAGAAGCAGACTGCAGACCGTCGTAACGGCTATAGTTGCAAGACCATTAAAACCAATCTCGGTGAAACGGTCATTGATGTACCGAGAGATCGTGATGGTTCTTTTGAGCCTAAGCTTCTCGGGACTTATAAGACCGATTTATGCGGTATTGATAATAAAATCTATTCCCTGTACGGAATGGGCATGAGTCAGGCGGACATTGCCAAAACTATTTCAGAAATCTATAACTGCGATATCAGTCAGCCCATGGTGTCATGTGTTATTGCAAGGCTTACACCAGTAGTTCAGGAATGGAGAAATCGTAAGCTTGAATCAGTGTATGCTGTAGTATATGTTGACTGCATTTATGTCGGCATGAACAGTCAGGAACCATCCCAGCCTGCATCGAAGCATGCCGTATATGTGATTATGGGGATTACAATGGAAGGCAAGAAGGATATTCTGGGGCTTTGGATAGATTCTACGGAGTCAAAATCCAAGTGGCTTAATATATTGGACAGCCTCAAAGAACGTGGAGTTGAAGACATTTTCTTCATGTGCATGGACGGTGTGTCAGGCTTAGAGGAAGGTGTTAAAACCATCTTCCCGAACACAGTTGTTCAGCGTTGTATTGTGCATATTATGAGAAATTCTCTGGAATTTATTCCGACCAAGGCATACAAGGCTTTCTGCGACTCAATTAAAACAGTATACAGTGCAGTTGACAGGGAAACAGCCATGCAAAATTTTCAAAAATTTAAAGAACTGTGGGGGAAGAAATACCCAGGTGCCGTAAAGTGCTGGGAACGAAATCTGGAAGGAATACTGCAGCTGTTTGATTATCCTTCGGCAATCAGAAAGCTCATCTATACTACCAATGCCATAGAGAGCACCAACTCCAGTCTGAGAAAGGTGACTAAGAAAGGTGCTTTCGAATCATCTGATGCTGTATACCGAGCTCTGTACTTAAGGATACTTACCTTAAAGGAAAAATGGGACAAAAGCAGAGTGCAAAATTGGACCACAATTAAAAACGAACTGCTTCAATTACCTCTAACAAAGGAGCGAATGGAAAAGCTGATTTTTAAGAGTTAGATCACAGTTTACACAAAATAGTGTTTACTCCC
>JBGVMW010000172.1:0-28008 GCA_045125095.1 Lachnospiraceae bacterium | reverse complement strand
TTCCCGATTGTCCTTAGCAACAGGCAAAATCCCTTAGTACCACTTACAGCTAAGTGCCCTGACTCTGATAGCAAGCTACAGCCCCTCTCTCTGCCGGACGGTTGACACAAATACACTTGACGCACGCACAAATCCAAATTTAAACAAACCTCTCCCCCATACAAAAACAGGCACAGGAAACTATATTCCTGTGCCTCAAAATTTATTCCGTATGTAAATTACAGTACACGAACCTTCAATACGCCTTCAATTGCCTCTAACTTACCCGCAACATCTGCGTTTACTGCTGCATCTACATCTAACATAGTATATGCATATTCTCCACGGCTTTCGCTTGCCATCTTAGCGATATTAATGCCAGCATCACCAAATACAGATGTAAACTTGCTAATCATGTTGCTTACGTTCTTATGGCAAACAGTTACACGAGCAGTTGCAGCGCAAACACCCATGTCACATGCAGGGTAGTTTACAGAATTCTTGATGTTACCATTTTCCATAAAGTCTTTGATTTCCTCAACTGCCATAATTGCACAGTTGTCTTCAGATTCCTCTGTAGAAGCACCTAAGTGTGGAGTTAAGATAACACCATCTTTGCCTGCTGTTGTTGGATTTGCAAAATCAGAAACATATTTCTTTACTTTGCCTTCTGCGATTGCTTCTAAGATTGCTTCTTCATCTACCAGTAAATCACGAGCAAAGTTAAGAATAACAACGCCATCTTTCATCATAGCAAATGCTTCTTTGTTGATCATTTTCTTAGTTGCATCCATTAACGGTACATGAACCGTGATGTAATCACAGTTTTTGTAAATTTCAGTTACATCCTCGATGTGCTTGATGTCACGAGATAAGTTCCATGCAGCATTTACAGAAATGTATGGATCATATCCGTACACATCCATTCCCAAGTGTTTTGCTGCGTTGGCAACCTTTACACCGATTGCACCTAAACCGATGATACCCAATTTCTTACCAGCGATTTCTGTACCAGCATAGTTCTTTTTCTCTTTTTCAGCAGCCTTAGCAATGTCAGCATTGTCTTTCGCACCTTTAACCCATTCGATACCGCCTACGATATCACGAGCAGCCAATAACATACCAGCGATTACTAATTCCTTAACACCATTTGCGTTTGCACCTGGTGTATTGAAAACAACGATACCTTTTTCTGCACATTTATCTAAAGGAATATTGTTGACACCAGCACCAGCTCTTGCAACCGCCTTTAAGCTAGCAGGAAGCTCCATATCATGCATGGATGCCGAACGTACTAACACAGCATCTGCTTCATTCATATCCTCTACTTTTTTGTAATCATCTGAAAATAAATCAAGACCAATGTTTGCAATTGGATTTAAACAATTATACTGAAACATTACATATTCTCCTCTTCAAATTTCTTCATGAACTCAACAAGTTTCTCAACACCTTCGATTGGCATTGCATTGTAAATACTTGCTCTCATACCACCAACACTTCTATGACCTTTTAAGTTTTCGAAGCCAGCTTCTTTTGCTTCCTTTACGAATTTAGCATCTAATTCATCATTACCTGTTACGAATGGTACGTTCATTAAGGAACGATCTTCCTTCACAACAGTACCCTTGAATAATTTACTGCTGTCTAAGAAATCATAAAGAACAGCGGCTTTCTTTTCGTTCATTTCTTTCATTTTTTCAAGTCCGCCTAATTTCTTTAACCACTTAAATACCTTACCACAGATGTAGATGTTGTATGCCGGAGGTGTATTGTATAATGAGTCATTATCAGCATGTGTCTTATATGTAAGCATAGTTGGGGTTCCAGCCATTACATCTTCTGTAATTAAGTCTTCACGGATAATGCAGATAACCATACCAGCTGGTCCTACATTCTTCTGAACACCACCATAAATTACGCCATATTTTGTAACATCAACTGGTTCAGATAAGAAGCATGAGGAAACGTCTGCTACTAAAGTCTTTCCTTTTGTGTTAGGAAGAGTCTTGAATTTTGTACCATAAATTGTGTTATTTTCACAGATGTAAACGTAATCTGCATCTGGAGAAATCGGTAAATCAGAGCAGTCTGGAATATAAGAGAATGTCTTATCTTCAGAAGATGCAATCTTGTTTGCTTTACCATATTTCTGAGCTTCCTGCCAAGCTTTCTTTGCCCACTGACCAGTAACAATATAATCAGCTACACCGTTTTTCATAAGATTCATAGGAATCATAGCAAACTGCTGTGAAGCACCACCCTGTAAGAATAATACTTTGTAGTTATCAGGAATATTCATCAGATCTCTTAAGTCTTTTTCTGCTGTCTGGATAATTTCCTCAAAAGCCTTGGAACGGTGGCTCATTTCCATAACGGACATACCAGTTCCATTGTAATCAAGCATTTCTGCTGCTGCTTCCTTTAATACTTCTTCCGGTAATACAGCCGGACCTGCTGAAAAGTTATAAACTCTACTCACTTTACTTTCCTCCACACTTTCTCTGAAACATTTTTTGTATTTATTTCTCTTTAAGGTCTCCTGCATCAAACGCTTCACTAATCGGCGCACCTGGGGATACCATAGGGAATACTTTGTCATCGGAATCCACGACACAGTCAAGAACAACCGGGCAACCAGCACTTAATGCCTCACGGAGAGCCGGTTCTACTTCTTCTTTCTTTGTAACGCGGATTGCTTTTGCTCCCATTGCTTCTGCTAATTTCACAAAATCAACACTATCTTCTAATACGGTATGGGAGTAACGTTTGCCGTAAAAGAGTGTCTGCCACTGTCTAACCATTCCTAAAACATGGTTATTGATGACTACCTGCACAATTGGAATGTTATATCTGGTTGCTGTAGCGATTTCATTCATATTCATTCGGAAACAACCATCACCAGCAATGTTGATAACCGATTTATCCGGTATACCAACCTTTGCACCGATACATGCACCAAGACCATAACCCATGGTTCCCAAACCACCTGAAGATAAAAATGTTCTTGGCTTTGTATATTTATAATACTGTGCAGCCCACATCTGATGCTGTCCTACTTCTGTTGTAATAATCGCATCACTATTTGTCACTTCGTAAATTTTCTCAATTACATACGGCGCGGTCAGATTGGTTGTATCATACTGTAATGGATATTTATTCTTCATATCCATGATATGAGCCAGCCATTCATCATGCTTTCCATCTTCCACCTTTTCAATTAATCGTTTTAAGATTTCTTTTGCATCACCAATCAATTCAAGGTCAATCAAGATATTTTTGTTGATTTCAGCCGGGTCAATGTCAATCTGGATAATCTTTGCATTGTTTGCAAATTTCTGTGCATTACCCGTTACTCGGTCACTGAATCTAGCACCGATTACGATAAGCAAATCACTCTCAGTCACGCCTAAATTCGACGTTTTTGTACCATGCATACCAAGCATGCCGGTATACAAATCGTCTGTACCTGAAAATGCACCCTTACCCATTAAGCTGTCTGCCACCGGAGACTGAATCTTATGAGCAAATGCAGATACCTCCTCAGCAGCTGCTGAAATAATTGCGCCGCCTCCTACGAAAATATATGGGCGTTTTGCTTCATTTATCATTGCTGCAGCTTTTTCTAGTGACTCCTCACAGATAGTATCTGTCTTTGGCAGAATTTCTTCTGGCACTGCTGCATCATAATCACAAAGTGCTGCTGTCACATCCTTTGCAATATCTACCAGAACCGGTCCCGGTCTGCCTGATTTTGCAATCTTAAATGCCTTGCGGATGGTAGAAGCCAATTCCTTTACATCCTTCACAATAAAATTATGCTTTGTAATCGGCATAGTAACGCCCACAATATCAATCTCCTGGAACGTATCTTTACCTAACAGTGGTACTGCTACGTTTGCAGTAATTGCCACTACTGGGATAGAGTCCATGTATGCGGTTGCAATACCTGTCACTAAATTAGTAGCACCAGGACCGCTGGTTGCAAAGCATACACCTACTTTCCCAGTTGCACGAGCATATCCGTCAGCCGCATGAGCAGCTCCCTGCTCATGTGATGTAAGAAAATGACGGATTTCTTCATGCTTATATAATGCATCATAAATATTTAAAATGGAACCGCCCGGATAACCAAATACGGTATCTACACCCTGTTCTTTCAAACATTCAATTACTATTTCAGAACCTGTCAATTGCATATCTGGGTTCTCCTTTCCTATTCGCTTTTCAGAATGGCTCCTGTATTTGCAGAGGTTACCATATTCGCATAGCGTTTGAGGTAACCAGTTGTTACGCGAGGCTCTCTTGGCTGCCATTTTTCACGTCTTTTAGCCAATTCTTCATCGGATACATCTAACATTAATGTATTTTCAGGAATATTAATCTTAATAATATCGCCTTCTTCTACTAACGCTATCGGTCCACCTACTGCCGCTTCTGGAGATACGTGACCAATAGAAGCTCCTCTGGATGCACCTGAGAAACGTCCATCCGTAATCAATGCTACAGAAGAACCAAGTCCCATACCTGCAATTGCAGATGTAGGGTTCAACATTTCACGCATACCAGGTCCTCCCTTAGGTCCTTCGTAACGGATAACCACTACGTCACCAGCTACAATCTTACCGCCCTTGATTGCTGCGATTGCATCTTCTTCACAGTCAAATACACGAGCAGGACCTTCGTGAACCATCATTTCCGGTACAACGGCAGAGCGTTTTACAACACCGGAATCTGGTGCTAAGTTACCCTTTAATACTGCAATTCCACCTGTCTCACTGTATGGATTTTCAATTGGACGAATAACATCCGGATTCTTGTTTATACATCCTTCGATATTTTCACCAACTGTTTTTCCTGTAACAGTCATACAGTCTGTATGTAATAAGCCCTTCTTATTCAGCTCATTCATAACGGCATATACACCGCCTGCCTCATTTAATTCTTCCATGTAAGTATGTCCGGCAGGTGCTAAATGACAAAGATTTGGTGTTCTTGCACTGATTTCGTTGGCAATATCAAGGTTGAGTTTTACGCCTGCTTCATGAGCAATTGCCGGTAAATGAAGCATACTATTTGTAGAACATCCAAGAGCCATATCTACCGTTAATGCATTTTCAAATGCCTTCTCATTCATAATATCCCGTGGACGAATGTTTAACTCTAACATCTTCATTACCTGCATACCTGCATGTTTTGCTAATTTGATACGTTCAGAATAAACTGCCGGAATTGTACCATTTCCCTGTAATCCCATACCTAATGCTTCTGTTAAACAGTTCATGCTGTTTGCCGTATACATACCAGAGCAGGAACCACATGTCGGACATGCTTTATTTTCGAACTCTTCTACATCTTCTGCTGTCATAGTACCTGCTGCATAGGAACCAACTGCTTCAAACATACTGGATAAACTGGTCTTGCTGCCCTTAACATGACCAGCTAACATTGGACCACCGCTGACAAATACAGTCGGAATGTTAAGTCTTGCTGCTGCCATTAATAAACCAGGCACGTTTTTGTCACAGTTTGGAACCATTACAAGAGCATCAAACTGATGAGCCATTGCAAGACACTCTGTAGAATCACAGATTAAGTCTCTTGTTACCAGTGAGTATTTCATTCCCACGTGTCCCATGGCAATACCATCACAAACAGCAATTGCCGGAACCATAACCGGTGTACCACCTGCCATAGCAACGCCCAATTTAACTGCATCTACGATTTTGTCAAGGTTCATATGGCCTGGTACAATCTCGTTATAAGAGCTTACAATACCAATTAAAGGCTTTTCTAACTCTTCTTTTGTCATACCTAATGCATTGAATAATGAACGATGAGGTGCCTGCTGCATCCCTGTTCTCACTGTATCACTTCTCATGTGATATTCCTCCTTTTTACCACTGTTGCGTTATTGTACATTCGTTAAACTCCGATGTAACTATTCTGTACCTTCATAGTTACGATTAGATTTCATCTGCAATGGCATCACCCATACCGGATGTACTAACCTGTGTACAGCCATCAGACATAATATCAATGGTACGAATACCTTTCTTCATTACTGCCTTTACTGCATTTTCTACTGCATCTGCTTCCTCACTCAAATCAAAAGAATAGCGAAGCATCATAGCTGCGGAAAGAATCGTAGCGATTGGGTTTGCAATATTCTGACCTGCAATATCTGGTGCTGAACCGTGACTTGGCTCATAAAGACCAAATTTTGTCTCGTTCATGCTGGCAGAAGAAAGCATTCCGATAGAACCCGTTACCATACTTGCTTCATCTGATAAAATATCGCCAAACATGTTCTCTGTTAAAATCACGTCAAACTGACATGGATTATGTACCAACTGCATTGCACAGTTATCCACTAACATATGCTCATAAGTTACTTCCGGATAGTCTTTCGCCACTTCTTCAACGATTTTTCTCCATAATCTGGAAGAATCTAACACATTTGCTTTATCTACACTTGTAATTTTCTTGCGGCGTTTCATTGCAATATCAAATGCACGCTTCGCAATTCTACGGATTTCTGTCTCCGTATAAGTCAGCGAATCACAAGCTTTTACAATTCCGTCTTCTTCGTAAGTTTTCCGTTCTCCAAAGTAAAGACCACCTGTTAATTCTCTTACAATAATCATATCAAAGCCGGAACCAATAATCTCTTCCTTCAATGGGCAGGCATCTTTTAATTCATCATAAAGATATGCCGGTCTTAAATTTGCAAACAGACCTAATTCCTTACGAATCTTTAGCAAACCTGCTTCCGGTCTTTTTTCTGGTGGCAACTGGTACCATGGGGAAGTTGTGGTATTTCCACCGATAGATCCCATCAATACAGCATCACTTGCCTTCGCTGCTGCAACAGCTTCCTCTGTAAGTGGCACGCCATGCACGTCAATGGATGCTCCTCCCATTAATATTTCTGTATAGTCAAATGTATGACCGTATTTTTCACCAACTTTATCTAATACTTTTTTTGCTTCTCTAACAATCTCCGGGCCGATACCGTCACCGGAAATCACACCAACCTTATAATCCATTTCTTCATTTCCTTTCTGTTTGAAAGACTTTACATTTCACGCGAATGCGCATCACTTTTTTATACTAGGAAATTTCGTACACTACATTGTATAATAGACTGTTGTATCTCCCTGGTATATAAAAAACGGTTTGCTTCTGCAAACCGCCTTTCATCTTGTGAAACTATTGCAATATGAAAATTTACTCAGCGTTTGCTTTCTCTACCTGAGCAATAGCAGCTTTCTGCATAGGTATTCTACAATTTTTATTGTTACCAAATTCTACAATCACATCATTGTCTGTAACATCAATGACAACGCCGTAAAAACCACTTTGTGTTAATATGCTGTCACCTACCTCTAATTCCGAAAGCATTGCTGCCATTCTTTTCTGCTCTTTTTTCTGTGGACGGATTGCTATAAAATACATAAGCCCACCAATCAAAACAATGTACAAAACTAACACGATCATACTTTGTCCGTTAAATCCACCAGCAGCCGCTGTTTCTGTTAATATCATTTTAATTCCTCCTATATTTTAGTTAAAATGTATATTCTACATCTTTTTGCTCATAAACTAAATAATACACAATATGAGACAATTCATCAAGAGTTTTTTGTTATTTTTTTGCTTTTGTTTCGATCTTATCTCTATTTTTGACCATTTTCAAAGCCATCCAGGCGCATGCGTTTGTACTCCGCAAAACATCCCTCATCCAATGCATCTCGGATTTCTTCCATCATATTATTATAGAAATAAAGATTATGCAAAACACAAAGTCGCATTCCCAACATTTCTTTCGCCTTTAATAAATGACGAATATATGCGCGGCTGTATTTTTGACATGCAGGACACTGGCAGCCTTCCTGAATCGGCTTGTCATCTAATTCAAACTTGGCATTAAATAAATTTAACTTACCAATATTTGTATACACATGACCATGTCTGCCATTTCGGCTTGGGTATACACAATCAAAGAAGTCCACACCGCGTTCTACCGCTTCTAAAATATTGGCTGGTGTTCCTACACCCATAAGATAGGTTGGCTTATTCTCTGGCAGGTATGGCACTACCGCATCCAGAATGCGATACATTTCTTCGTGACTTTCTCCCACGGCAAGACCGCCAACCGCATAACCATCCAGATTCATATCACTGATTTCTTTCGCATGCGCAATACGGACATCCTCTAAACAACCACCCTGATTGATACCAAACAAAAGCTGGTTCTTATTTATGGTATCCTCTAACTGATTCAAGCGATTCATTTCCACCTTACAGCGTTCTAACCATCTTGTCGTACGTGCGACCGATGCTTCAATATAACTTCTATCTGCTACACTGGATGGACATTCATCAAATGCCATGGCAATGGTAGATGCCAGATTGGACTGGATCTGCATGCTTTCCTCTGGTCCCATAAAAATTTTTCTGCCATCTACATGGGACTGAAAATACACGCCTTCTTCTTTTATTTTACGAAGTCCTGCCAATGAAAATACTTGAAATCCACCGGAATCCGTTAAAATCGGTTTATCCCATACCATAAACTTATGCAGACCACCTAATTTCTTGACAACTTCATCCCCCGGTCTTACATGCAAATGATAAGTATTGGACAACTCCACCTGGGTCTTAATTCGCTGCAAATCTTCTGTGGAAACAGCACCTTTAATGGCCGCTGCTGTACCTACATTCATAAACACTGGTGTCTGTATATCACCATGCACAGTATGAAATACTGCTCTCTTTGCTTTTCCTTCTTTTTTAATTAACTGATACATTTCTACCTCTACTTTTTTATTTCTTGTTTTTGTTTTTTCGCTTATGAATATGATATCTGGCATCTGCTAACGCATTGCGGAATTTCTTAGACGTTGCAGATGGATTGTTTTTCAAAAGTTGCTTTTTCAAGCCACTTCCCGTTTTTGCCAACAAGCTACTGTATTCCTTTCTCTTTTCACTGAATTTATTATGAATACGATACAGCTCTGGATATTTTTCCCTCATCTCAGCTAAAAATTCCTCTGAATAAGCAAATTTTTCCTGGATTACTTCCCATCGCTCTTTTACATCTTCCTGAATATCAGCAACTCGTAATTTGGAGCGTTCCGATATCTCATCAATATAATCTTTTGCATTTGCTTTGGCTAATGCATACTGAACCTGTAAGTCTTCAATATCCTGTCTGATTTTAGTCAGCTTCTCTAACATAAATCGTAAATCAAGAGCAGCCTTCACAGATACTATCGTATCTGTCACAAACGCTACGGATGCAATTATCACACTCGTGTACAGAACCCAGTCCGGTATATGCATCATCACATAATCTACCGGCTTATGAAGCACTTCTGTCATTAATATAGTAAAACCACCCCATGCAATAGAAGAACTGAAACAGATTCTTCCTTGAAAATTGAATTTCTGATTGCTGTAATCCCAATATTTGACCTTAAATAGAGTCTCCATGCCAACACCAACTACATACTCCAATGCTGTTGCGGCCACCATTCCTGCAAAAAAGGTTGCCACATAATTATCTCTGATTGGCAATGATACAACCAACATCAAAATAGCTCCACTGGCATATATTGGAAGTAATGGTCCCTTCAGAAAACCTCGGTTTACCCAGGTCTTCTGGCGTATAGATACATAACAGGATTCAAATATCCAACCGAAAAAACCATATATGTAAAATATAAGAATCCATTGGCATGGTGAATACATATGCATATCGAAATCCCCTTTCTCTCTATTTTTTTGACCAAACTATAATAACAAGTATCGGATATCTTTGCAAGTCTGTAACTGATTAAAGTTTCCTTAACTGATTGTAAACGTTCACTACCTCATAACTGTTTCAAAAATATTTCTACTTCCTCCTTCGTTGCCAGATTTTCCGAACAGGCACTTGCACTTCCGGCGGCAAGTCCCATATGAAAGGCTTGCTTATAATCGCCGGTCTGTAGCCAGCCTGCCAAAAAACCTGCTACCATGGAATCGCCAGCCCCTACTCCATTAACCAGCTCGCCTTCCGGTGCCGGTGACATATGGACACCTCCCATTGCATCCAAAAGGACAGCTCCTTCATCTGCCAATGATATTAACACATTTATGGCACCTTGTTCCTGTAATTTTCTGGCAAATGGAACCACATCTTCACGTGTGTGAAAACTGGTTCCAAACAGTTCGCCTAATTCATGGTGATTCGGTTTGATTAAAAATGGGTGATATGGCAATACATTTAACAGCAACTCTTTTTCGGCATCTACTACAATGAGGATACCACGGTGCTGCAATTGTTTCATTATGTCCTGATATATGGTTACCGGTAAAGATGCTGGTATACTGCCTGCCAGCACTAAAATATCTCCTGCCTGCAGATTATCTAACTGTGCAAGTAACTGTTCCAGTTTATCAGCCGGAATCTCTGGACCTGATGCGTTGATTTCCGTGCCGTCTGTCTGCACTTTTACATTGATTCTTGATGTTCCTGTTTCTAATTTTATAAAATCTGATTTCACGCCCAGTTCTGTTATCGTTCGCTCAATTTCTTCCCCTGTAAATCCTGCTAAGAAACCAAGGGCTGTGCTATCCACCCCAAGGTTATAAAGAACCGTAGACACGTTCAGTCCTTTGCCGCCTGCTAATATGTATGAGGAAGCAGCTCGGTTTGTTCTTCCTAACTGCAAGGATGGAGCGGATAGGATGTAGTCTAATGATGGGTTAAAGGTTACTGTGTATATCATGGGAATGCCTCCTAATGAATGGTTTGTTCCGACATATGTTATGGTCTTAACTAAAGTATTGCATTTTCAGATTTGTATATGGGCTAATCATGTTGGTTGCCCGTCGGGTTCCGGGTTGCCTTAACAAATCACAATTTCATTCTCAACATCATCCTTTATCATACAACACTCCCCCCTCATTTGCAATTATCGCTATATAAATTGCCATGAATTTTAGAATTTCACATTTTATAATTGCATGGCATGACAGAATCCGCTATACTAGAGTATGTTTGAAACTTGCTTTCTGCAACTATCAACACCATAATAATGATTTATACATTTTGAAAATATAATGCTGCACGCCAGCAAGAAAGAGGTATATTATGTCAGGTTCTATATATGGTAATCAATTTACAATGACCACTTGGGGGGAATCCCACGGGAAAGGTGTGGGTGTGGTAGTAGATGGCTGTCCTGCCGGGATTCCGCTGTGTGAGGAGGATATCCAATACTACTTAAACCGCAGAAAACCGGGACAGTCTCCATTTGCCACACCAAGAAAAGAAGATGACAAAGTACAGATTTTATCCGGTATCTTTGAGGGAAAAACCACAGGCACCCCTATCTCAATGGTTGTTTATAACGAAAGCCAGATATCCAAGGATTATTCGGAAATTGCTTCCTATTATCGTCCGGGACATGCCGATTATACATTTGATATGAAATATGGTTTCCGCGATTACCGCGGTGGCGGACGTTCTTCCGGTCGTGAGACTATCGGTCGTGTAGCTGCCGGTGCTATTGCCATAAAAATCTGTAAGGAATTAGGAATTGAAATCACCGCTTACACAAAAGCAATTGGTCCTGTTGTCTGTGATATGACAAATTTCAGCAAAGAGGAAATCCTCAACAACCCATTGTCTATGCCGGATGCAGATGCAGCCGCAAAGGCAGCCGATTACTTAAACAATTGTCGTGCCGATCAGAATTCCTCTGGCGGTCTGGTAGAATGTGTAGTTACCGGAATGCCAGCCGGTATTGGCGAGCCGGTATTTGAAAAATTAAGTGCGAATCTAGCGAAAGCCATTTTCTCCATTGGCGCTGTGAAAGGCTTTGAAATTGGCGATGGAATGGACGTTGCCAAAGCCACTGGCAAAGACAACAATGACGCTTTCTGCATGACAGACGGTCAGATTACAAAAAAGACCAATCACTCCGGTGGTACCTTAGGCGGTATGTCCGACGGAAGCGATCTTATTTTCCGTACAGCATTCAAGCCGACTCCTTCTATTGCCGCTATGCAGAATACAGTAAATAAAAGTGGTGAAGAAATTGAAGTATCCATCAAAGGACGTCATGACCCGATTATTGCCCCTCGCGCCGTTGTTGTAGTGGAAGCCATGACTGCTATGTGTATTGTGGATATGCTGTTTGCTTCCATGACAGCACAGATTAGCAAGGTAAAAGATTTTTTTGAAAAATAAGGATTCTCACATATTATGAAACGAATTTTTACTTATCAGATTGACGAATGCCACGCCGGCATGACCGTACATGATTTTTTAAGAGCGGAAGGTTACTCCCGCTCTTTACTCATTCAATTAAAAAAATCACCGGAAGGAATTCATGTAAATGGGAACTGGCAGCTATGTAAATATAAACTACAGGCTGGTGACACACTACAAACCCTTGTTACCGACGAAACTTCCTCTGAACAGATTCCTCCAACACCTATGGAGCTTGCCATTGTGTATGAAGACGAAGATATTCTGGTGGTAAACAAACCGGCTGACACGCCCATTCATCCATCCCTCAACAATTATGACAATTCTCTTGGAAATGGTGTCAGTTATTATTTTCAAGAAAAAGGGGAACCTTTTGTATTCCGTTGCATCAATCGGCTTGACCGTGATACAACCGGGCTTACCATTATTGCAAAAAATGCTCTTTCTGCCTGCATTTTGTCCGATATGGTAAAAAAGAGAGAAATCGTTAGAGAATATCGTTGTCTTGCCGATGGATTGCTTACCGGAACCGGCACGATCAACGCACCCATTGGCAGGGTAGATGATTCTCTGATTGCCAGAAAAGTAGATTTTGAACATGGAGAAACGGCGATTACGCACTACAAAGTGCTTAAGAATTATGATTCCTACAGCTATGTATCGCTTCATTTAGAAACCGGACGAACACACCAGATTCGTGTTCATATGAGCTATCTTGGACATCCATTACTTGGGGATTTCCTTTATCATCCGGCTTATCCGCTTGAGAAAACTCATGCAGATAAGCCAGTGATTGGAAGACAGGCACTTCACGCTTACCGACTGCAATTCCGCCATCCGATTACGAAAGAAATGCTGGACTTTATTGCAGAAATGCCAGAGGACATGGGTAGATTGTTGTAAAAATACTATCTACCTCATCCTCCAAAATATTGTCCCCAGTTAATAACAAGTGAAAAATCTCCCAGCACCTTATACAACTGTTTCATAAGAGCTTCATCCCCTCGCATTTCCCCTTTGGCAATTGCTACCCATACGGAAAACGGCGTCTCAATTCTTGTGGTATATTCCTTAAATTCCTCTGTATATACCTTACTTCCCTCTGCTCCAAGTTCAATCTGACAGGTCACATTTTTATCTGTATAATACATTTCCAGAATCCTTGTGTTGCCGTCATATGACTGCTTATTATAAAGTGCTGCCATTTGTCTTGTAAAAATAATGCATTCGTCTTCTGTTTCCTGCTCAACACCCCAACTGGCATCTGCCATCGCTTCAAATGTATCTTTCGGATACAATAATTCCTTCAACGCGTCTTTTGTCATAGTAGTAATTCCTCCCTTTATATATTCACTTCCCGCTGCTTCCACTATTTTCAGATATGCATCCGTTCGTACAGCCAATTCTTTATGACTAAATAACTCTCCCTGACCGCACAGAACCCTTTCATAGTTGCCCTTTCCGCACATATGGTCAAACATACGAAGAACGCTGTCATAGTTCTGCTCTGCTGTATAAAATCCGCAGGTTGAAATTATAACATGCTTCTTATTTTCCATATCATATCTGGATGGATGACTGCCATTTCCCACACCGTCTGTTCTTTCTCCCATAAACGGAAGCACCATCGGCAACTGCCTGTCAATCATATTTTTCAGACCGCCCGGCACGTTGTAATAGTACAACGGAAAACTCCATATGATGACATCTGCCCATAATTCATCTTCAATTACTGTGGTCATATCATCTTCTATGCAACATTTTCCCGGAGTTGTTTTCCAGCAGGCAAAACAGCCTTTGCAGCTATTGATGTTTTGTTTATAAACATTCAGATACTTTACATCAACGGATTCTTCTGCGCACATCCCCCTTACAAAGGACTTTGTAAGGCGAATGGTATTGCTTTTTTCTCCTTTTGGACTTCCGTTCATTACAAGTACATTCATTGTATCCCCTCCCTTTTCATACAGACTGTGCAGTGCAATATAGTCCTGTCCTGAATCGTTACCTATTTACTTAATAAACTCTCCCCTACCTCATACAACATCTTTTCTATCTCTTTTTCTGTAAATGCACATGTCTTTGTAACACATAAAGTAGCAATACCATGTGTATATATCCATAAATGCTGGTAAAATCGTTTTGCCTCCTGCTTATCCATTCCATATTCTTCTTTTATGGCTGTAAAAATCTCATTATATTCTGCTTCTACATAATTCAATATGCTTGACACGTCTGGGACACTTTCCATTTCTGTCATAAAAAGAAGCTGGAACAGTTTCGGCTCCGAGGAAGCAAATCGGATATATTGCATTCCCAGTGACAGAAATGTGGCGTTCTGCTCCATCCCTTCTTTTATAAACTGGTAATACAATGCTTTGCCTGCTTGAAATACTTCCTGCTGAACCTCTTCCATGCTCTGAAAGATTGTAAAAATTGGTCTGGATGAACTTCCAAGCCTGGCACCTAACGTTCTGGCAGTTAGTGCCTGTGTGCCGCCTTGTCTTACAATATCAAGGGCCGCTTGTATGATTTCTTGTTTTGTGAATTTGGCTTTTGGTGGCATAAAAGTACCTCTTTTCAATTCTGTAACATGCGTTTTGCAACATTTGTTTTTAATATACATGATTGAGCTGGAATTGTCAAGAGAGGAATGCGTTATCAACTAAAAAAACTGGATATTCTACACTCATAATGTAGAATATCCAGTTTTTTCACTTGTATCTCACAAAACAAACTTCGCAAGTATAACCCGCTTAAATCTGAAACTTTTCCATCAAGCCTACCATCATGGTAACTTGTGCGGCCTGTTCCTGACTAACTGCTGCGGTTTCTTCTGATGTTGCAGAATTATTGTCTACAATCTCTGCTACCGTAGAAATACTTTCATCAATTTTGCTCATATTGTTTGCTTCCTGTTTCAACGACGCTGCCATCTGTCCCATTTTTTCAGTAGCTTCCTTTGCGCCTGCCATTACTTCATCCATATTTTGTGCTGTTGCATCTGCGATTGCAATTCCTTTATCTACTGCTTCCACCGTCATCTGAATTAGTTTCGTAGTTTCGCCAGCAGCATTTGCGGATTCTTCTGCAAGTTTCTTAACCTGTTCCGCAACTACAGCAAAACCTTTTCCGGCTTCTCCAGCACGGGCCGCCTCAATTGCCGCATTTAAAGATAACAGATTTGTCTGACTTGCAATTTCTTCGATTGCAGCAATAATCGTTCCAATTTCCTCTGAACACTTGCTGATTTCACTGATTGCAATTTTAAGTTCCTGCATTTTTTCATTTCCACTTTGTAACACAAGTCCTGCATTAGAAGATATTTTCACTGTTTCCTGTGCATCCCGTACTTTTTCTTCCATGCTCTGTGTCATCTCATCGATCATATTTGCAACTTCCGATACCTTATCAGCCTGTACTGTACTTCCCTCAGCCAAATCAGCTGCTGCTTTTGCAAGCTGATCCGAACCACCATCAATTTCCTGTGCCACATTGCGAATTACAGTAAGCGTCTCTTTTGTATCTGCTACAATTTTCATGAGAGAATCTTTAATTGCAACAAATTCACCCACATACTCCTGCGTAATTTCAACATGATAATCTCCCTGACCCATTTTACCAAGTACATCAGCAATTTCTCTTATCATATTTGTATAATTCTGCTTCATAAAGTTAATGGATTCCAGCATTTTTCCTACTTCACTATCGTCTACCTTCATATCATTTTCGACATGAAAATGCCCTTTTGCCAATTCTAATAACTGTTCAGAAACTTTTACAATTGGGACGAGTAGTTCCTTCTTTGCAAACTTTATTGTCTTCTGCACTTTTAATACTATGTAAATAAATGAAATAAAGAACGCAGCCTCAAAGAGCATCATCAATATGCTTATTGTAGTCTGTTTTTTGCTTATTCTGTTCTGAATTGTTTCAATACATTCATCTGTCAAACTATTAATCTGCTGAACTGTTGCTTCATATTCTTCACCAAATACCTTCTCCGTTGCTGCATCCAACTCACCATTTGCCGCATGTGCAATTGCTTCCTCTTCCAACGGAACCAAGCCATTTGACAATGATGCAATCTGCTCTAAGTTCGCCCATTCTTCCGCTGTAATATCATTCTTCTTTAAACCTGCCCATGCTATGTCACGATTCTTATCTACTTCTAGTTCTTTCTTATAGTTATCATAGTATACACTGTTACCTGTAACAGCATAAGACTGAACCTCCGAAGTCAATGTTTTCGATCCCATTCGATACTGATTTAAATACATCGTAGTTTCTAACTGTTCTGCACTGATAATGGAATACATGATATTTGCCACTGTAAAAGCAAGAAGTAAAATCACACCCACTACTACCACACGATACGTTTCTTTTACGATTTTGTTCAGCTGTGCTGCCTGACCATTCGGGCTTATTCCTGCGGTCAGTATCTTTTCTTTGTTTCCCCCCATAATCATTCTCCTTTTCTTACGATTTCCCAAAATCGTATGTAAAAATATTTATAACTACTCTCATATTATACTTCTCTTTTTTTCCAAGTCAATGATTCTGCTTCCTTAAACTTTTACTTTTCACCCTTTTTCCGGAAACACCAAAAGTCGGCACATTGTTGTCTTTTTCTAACACAAACCTTATGTCAGAAACAGCAACTACATGCCGACTTTATGCCTTATGATATACTTATCACCCTATCTTTCATCCTCAACCAGCTTCACATTTCCCTCTACCACGTCCAGCACACACACGCCACCGCCGGATAAGGAACCAAATAGAATCTTATCAACTAAAACCGGCTTAATCTCATTTGCAATGACTCTGTCAATTTCTCTTGCTCCGTACTCCTCACTGACGCCTTTTTCGACTACATACTGCTTCAAAGCATCCGTAAAAGTTGCAAATATCTGCTTTATTGATAATTTTGCTGCAAGCTCTCTTAATTTCTTATCGGCAACTAATTCTGCCATCTTGCGATTCATTGGATTGAATACCACAATGCGACTTAAGCGATTGCGGAATTCCGGTTGGAACACACGCTTGACTTCTTCCTCAATCGCTTCACTAGAATGCTGTCTGTCACCAAAACCAATCAGATGCTTTCCTACCTGACTGGCTCCCGCATTGGAAGTCATAATTATTATGACATTTCGAAAATCTGCTTTTCGCCCCTGATTATCTGTCAGCGTTGCATAATCCATTACCTGTAACAGTACATTATAAATATCACTGTGCGCCTTTTCGATTTCGTCCAAAAGCAATACGGCGTGAGGCTGTTTTCTCACTGCATCTGTAAGCAATCCACCATCCTCATAACCGGCATATCCGGCAGGCGCACCGATTAATTTGGCTACCGTATGCTTTTCCGTGTATTCACTCATGTCAAAACGGATTAAAGCAATTCCTAATTCCTTGGACAGGGTTTTTGCAATCTCTGTCTTACCAACACCAGTTGGTCCCACAAATAACAGGCTGGCTAATGGCTTATCTTCTTCCATAAGACCAGCTCTTGAAAATTTTACCGCATTGACCACCTGTAAAATAGCTTCCGACTGTCCAAATACCTTCTGTGATAAACGTGTATCAAGAGTAGCCAATGCTTCAATCTCATCACTTTCCACGGTCTGTTTCGGCACATTGCAAGTCTTAGCAAGCACTTCTTCCACCAGTGTCTTATCTACCACTTGTTTTTCTGTATCTTTGGGATGAAGCTGCCTATACGCCCCGGCCTCATCTATCAAGTCAACGGCTTTATCCGGGAGAAATCGCTCGTTGATGTATTTATCACTTAATGTCACCGCCGCCTCCAGGGCTTCCTCTGTGTAAATTACATGGTGAAAAGTCTCATAGTGACTTTTAATCCCTTTTATAATCTCTAATGCTTCTGTCAGAGACGGCTCCTTAATATCAATATTTTGGAAACGTCTCGTTAAACTTTTGTGCTTGGAGAGCTGTTTTTTATATTCTTCATAAGTGGTTGCACCCATGAAGCGGATCTTCCCTTCCGCCAGATAAGGTTTTAACATATTTGCAATATCAAAGGATCCCCCATTTACCGCCCCAGCACCTACGATATTATGAATTTCATCAAAATACACGATAGGTTTTTCTTCTTTTTCCAACCCCTCCATAATCTGTTTGAAACGTTTTTCAAAATCACCACGGTACTGGGTTCCGGCAAGCATACCTCCCAAATCGACAGAATACACCTTCGCACCCAACAGTAACTCTGGTACTTTTTTTTCTTCTAATCGTCTTGCTAACTCATAAGCAATGGCTGTTTTTCCAACACCCGGTTCGCCAATATGAAGGGGATTGTTCTTGTCTTTTCTACATAAAATCTGCATGGTTCTTTCCAGTTCTTCTTCACGACCTATCAATGGATTTTTCTCCATGCAAAAATCGTTCATACATTGCACAAACTGACGCCAGTTTTTCCCCTTCGTCTGGAAGGATTCTTCAAATTCGCCGCCTTCAAAATCCTCTAAAAAACCTGCACCGAAATCTTCTTCTGTGGAATATTCGCACATCTCATACAACAATTCCGGAGCTCCAACGCCCTGTTCCTCCATAAAGTACTGGGCATAGCTTTCTTCTAACTCAAACAATCCACACACAATATGAAGAATGTCAACGGTAATTCTCTCGCTGGCTGCCGCCCGGCTCTCTGCCTGCATCAGCACCTGCTCAAATCCTGATGTAAGCTTAATTTCTCCTTCTCCGACTTTCTCTAAATTTTCATTAAAATATTCTTCAATATTCTTTTTCAAACGATCTATACTTCCGCCACAATTACGGAACGCTTTTACGAAAATGTCATGCAAAGTCAATGCATACAGCAAATGCTCTGGTGTCACATATTCATGATGCTTCTGCTCTGCTAACATGACAGCTTCTTCTAATAATTTTCCCGTTTCAGCTGATACATTCATAATTTCCTCGCCCTTTCTGTTTTTAATGCTTATACTTTGTAACTATTCACCACTCTCATAGTTACTATACTTCTAGCATTTTCAAACGAAAAGGATATCCCTCCTCCCTTGCTGTTTTCTCTGCCAGTGTCACTTTCGTCATGGCAATGTCATAGGAATAGACTCCTACCACTGCCTTTCCTCCTTTATGTACTGCAAACATAAGACTGATAGCCTCTGTTTCTTCTTTATGAAAAATAGTCCTTAATATTTCAACCACAAAATCCATCGGTGTAAAATCATCGTTTAACATAATCACCTGATATCTCTTCGGTTTTTTGATCTTGAAACTGGTTCGTTCTTCAAATGCATATTGCAAACTCATGTGTATTTCTCCTTTGTCTGAATGCTCCTATTATAGTATATCCACCTAAGCTTATCTGATTCCACGCAAAATTTGAGAATATTTTCTCGCTATCATTTTGATGCAAGATATTCTGTTTTATCAAATTCTTTCTCGGGTTTATCCTGATTTAATTCCTTCTGAATTCCTACCCAGATATCTGCCGGATAACTGGCTCCTGAAAGCCCCTTAAGAGTTTTTGGCGTATCATAGCCTACCCATGTAGTAACCGTATAATACGGCGTAACACCACAAAACCATCCATCTGTATTATCATTTGTGGTTCCTGTTTTGCCGGCAGCTACCATAAGGTTGTTTTTCCAACCAATATTTTTCGCAGTACCTTTTGTTATTACACCTTCTAACACATCTATCATAGTCTGTGCAGCCAGTGAACTGTACACTTGAACACCTTCATCAAATTCATACAACTCCTTGTTGTCCTTATCTGCCATGGAAACAATACAGGTAGGTTCTCTAAAAATACCATTATTTACTAATGTGCAGTAAGCTCCTGCCATTTCAACTGACGTCACGCCATAGGTCAGCCCTCCTAAAGAACTTGCAAGCGTTTCATCTTGCTTAACAATCTGGGTGAAATGCATATCTTTTACATAGTTCAGGCAGTTCGACACCCCTAACTCCTCAAATATATTCCAAGCCACCACATTTTTTGACTGTTCTACTGCATAACGTATTTTAACCTTACCGCTATATTTTCCATTTGAATTTGACGGTCCATCTTTTATTTTTTTGTCCTCAACACTAGTATTTGGTGTATAACCATTCATAAATGCCGGTGTATATACAACTAACGGCTTAAATGAACTTCCCGGCTGTCTGTGACTCTGGTATGCACGATTTAACGCACCACTCTGCAATCCATCCTGTTCACCTCTTCCACCCACAATGGCAATGACACGTCCAGTACGATTATCAATTACGGTTGCTGCTCCTTGCAAGCTTAATAAGCCATTTTCTTCCTCTGTATTAAAGGATAGAACCTCATCCACTTGTCGTTGAACAAGTTCCTGCACTTCCTTGTCCAGACTAGTATAGATGCGATAACCGCCAGTTACTAATTTGTACTTTGCTGTATTATATGCTTCACCATATTCTTCATTATACGTCTCATAATCTTTTTCGCTTTCAAAATCGTACCGAAAAGTGAAGTTATCTTTTTTCATCAAAACACGCACTGCACAGTCAATGGCATATGATGTCATATAGTTGCTCTCTGTAACCGTCTCATGGCGGTTCAATGTAATCGTTTCTCCCTTCGCTTCCTTACATTCTACGCTTGACAAATATCCCATTTCTTCCATATCTTCCAGAATTTTATCACGGCGTTTCCTCACATTGTCCAAATGCTTCACCGGATCATACAAAGTCGGATTATTCGGTATTGCACATAAAAATGCCATTTCCGACAAGCTACACTCTGCAATATCCTTGTTAAAATATCCAATCGCTGCTGCTCCTATGCCATAATATCCATTTCCAAAATAAATAGAATTTATATAATATTCCAATAGTTCATCTTTTGTATATTTTTTTTCCAATTCCATTGCAAGAAACATTTCCTTTAATTTACGCTCTATACTAACTTCATGGGACAAGAATACATTTCGTGCCAACTGCTGGGTAATGGTACTTGCCCCATGCATTTCATCCCCCTTTGTTACTACAAAACGATATAAAATTCTGGCAATTCCTTTTAAATCAATTCCCTTATGTGTATAGAATTTTCTATCCTCTACACTAACAAATGCTTCTTTGACATAATCAGGAATTTCCGATGACTGCTTGTATATAATATCCTTATCGCCCTTTAATTTCACAAGCTCTTTTCCGGCAGAATCGTATATGTAGGTAGTCAACTGGCTTTTAAAGGTGTCTTCTGTGCTGACAGCTACCATATTTTTCGCCTCTTCACTATATTCCATCCCAACCGGAACAAACTTCACTGCAAAAATAATCCCAAATACAACAATAAATACAAAGAATGCTAAAAAGAATCCTTTTATAAAACGCCCTACCCAACGTATTATTTTTTTCGCTTTTTTCTTGCTTTTTTGTTTCATATTCCCCTCCCTGAATGTGCTGACCAGCTGATATCTTACTCATCTGACTGCGTTGTTTAGTACAGAACAAAGCGTGCAAGCACGCTCTCGCGAATTCAGCTAGTTATTATGCTCGCACGTTTTGCGCGCCGAATTTGGCACGCAGTGAATCTTCCTTTCAAATTCGTGCGTATCAAATTTTTATATACTAGGAAATTTCAGTCACTATATGATACAATAAAATGTTGTAATTTCCTAGTATATAAAATAAGGGTGCATCCTCCTTGCACCCTCATCCTATTACAGTTATTTCAGACCACAGCGTTTTTTTTCATAAAACTTTGCACAGGCAAAGCGAATTCTGCCAAGTGTCTCTGCCATGGAACAATATTTATCTGCCATACTGACCACCCATGTTTCCAAATAGGCCGGTAAAAATATAGTCAACGGCCACATATGTTTTCGTATAATATCTTCCTCAATGGGGTTCAAATCAAAATCTCGCTTTGCGTTCTCACACGCAATTCTTGGATGATGAAATCCATGAAGTTCCCCCAACTTACACATATGCCAATCATACAAAAAATAGTCATGAAGAAGCGCTCCACGAACCATGCTATATTTATCAACATTCAAATGAAATCGCTCTGCTATGTACAGACTACAATATGCAACTGATATACAATGTCTAAGGCAGGTGGTATTTCCATGCTGAATATACTTACTCATCTGACGAATTCTTTCATCTCTGGCAAGCTCATAAATAACCGGTTTCATGGACTCCTGCAATAAATATTGATTCATGTATCCTTCTCCTACCTTCATTCCCTTTTGTTTATTACATTTCTTATTTATGATAGTATATGCGAATTCGACTGTCAACTTGTTTCAAAAAATCTTAAGGATTTTTAATTTGTACGACTGTTAATCATGTAGACAACGTACGAAAATGGCCGACAACAAAAGGCAGGAGAACCTCTCCTGCCTTTACTTTACTGTGCTCTGATAATTTTAACCGGACATTTTTCCATACATTTGCCACAGTTCGTACATTTTTCCGGATCAATGTGTGCTAGATTATTTTCAACTGTAATGGCACCACTTTCACATACCTTCGTACATAACGTACAACCAATACAGCCAACCTGACAACCCTTCTTTACAATCTGTCCCTTGTCTTGGGATGCACATTGTACAGCCTGCGTCTGGTCATAAGGCACTAATTCAATCAGATTCTTTGGACATGCTGCAATACATTTTTTACATGCTTTACATGCTTCCTTGTCTACCTTTGCAATACCATCCACAATATGAATCGCATCAAATGGACACGCTTTCACACAGGAACCATAGCCTAAACAACCATAATTACAAGTTTTCTGACCTCCATTTGGCACAAACGCCATCATGGAACAATCTTCCACACCGTAATAATTGTAATCTTCGTTCGTCTTATCACAGGTACCGGCACATTTTACAAATGCCACCATTTTCTTGCCGCTTCCTGATTCCACGCCCATAATAGACGCAATTGCAGATGACACACCATCACCACCAACCGGGCAGGCGTCTATTGCTGCTTCTCCGGCTGCAATTGCTTTTGCCAGACCATCACAACCAGGGAATCCACAACCACCACAATTATTTCCAGGAAGGGCTTCTCTGACAGCAACTTCTTTTTCATCTACCTCGACTTTGAATTTTTCTCCGGCAACACCTAAGAACAAGCCGATTATTAATCCCATTACAGCAATCACAAGTGCTGCAATTACTATTCCCATAAAATCCATCGTTACACTGCCCCCTTTCCTAGATTAATCCTGAAAAGCCCATGAACGCAATTGCCATAAGTCCTGCTGTAATTAATACAATTGGCATTCCCTGAAATGCCTTTGGCACATCATTGTATTCAATCTTTTCACGGATACCTGCCATAATACAAATAGCCAATAAAAATCCTAGTGATGTAGCAGCACCATATACAATGCTTTCAAGAATACTGTAATTATTCTGTACACTTGTTAAAACAGTACCTAATACTGCGCAGTTTGTCGTAATCAGCGGAAGAAATACTCCGAGAGAACTATACAATGCCGGCATTGCTTTTTTCAAAAACATTTCAACAAACTGAACTAATGCCGCAATTACCAAAATAAAGACAATTGTCTTCAAATAGGTTAAATTCGTTGGCACCAACACAAATTTGTAAATTACACTTGTTACAGCAGAAGACAGGGTAATTACGAAAAATACTGCCGCTCCCATACCTGCCGCTGTTTCCACCTTCTTAGATACTCCGAGGAAAGGACATAAACCTAAGAACTGACTTAAGATAACATTATTTACAAGTGCTGCTCCAACAGCCAGTAAAATTAACTGTACCATTCTTTACTCCTCCTCTTTCTTATCTGTTAAATTTTTCCCTGCACATGCTGTATTCATACAACTTGCACAACCACCGCCACAACGGTCTGCTTCTGAAGCACCTTTTTTATCGCGTATTTTATTCTGGAACGCAACAAGGAATGCCAATACAAAGAAGGCACCCGGAGCCAGAATAAAAATGGTAATCGGCGTATAAGCTTCCGGCATCAGATGGAAACCAAAAATTTCACCTGCACCTAACAATTCTCTGACAATACCTATACAGGTAAGACCCACTGTAAATCCTAATCCCATTCCTAATCCATCAAAAGCAGAGAGAATTGGACCATTTTTTGATGCGAATGCTTCTGCACGACCTAAAATAATACAGTTTACAACAATCAGAGGAATAAAGATTCCCAATGCATCATACAGACTTGGAATAAATCCCTGTAGCAACATTTCAATAATGGTAACCAGGGAAGCGATAACAACAATATATGCCGGGATTCGCACCTTATCCGGAATCACTTTTCTAAGAAGTGAAATCACCAAATTTGACATTACAAGAACTGCTGTTGTTGTAAGTCCCATTCCCATACCATTCACTGCTGAAGTCGTTACAGCAAGAGTAGGACACATACCTAACATCATAACAAATGTAGGATTTTCTTTGATAATACCGTTATATAAACGCTCTGTACATTTAGTCATTACTGCTCCCCTCCTACATTCTGGAATGCAATCAACGTTGCATTTACACCATTTACAACAGAGTTTGTTGTAATGGTCGCACCACTAATCGCATCAATCTGTTCCGGACTGGATGCACCTGTTTTGGTATAAGCAAATGCTTCTACCTGTTTGCCTGCAAACTGTCCCTTAAATGCATCATTTTTGGCATTCATACCAAGACCTGCTGTCTCAGTGATCGCTAAGAAAGAGATTCCATTTACCGTACCATCATTCTGAATGCCAACGGTAAGTTGAATGTCACCACCGTAAGCTTCACCTGTCGTTACCGTAATAACATAACCTGCCAATTCACTACCTTTATAGGCTCCAACTACTTCATTAATTGTCTGTGCTGTCAGGCCACCAGAAGCCACCCGCTCATTCAGGCTATTTAAATCCACCTCAATTTCTTTAAAACTGTCTGCATCCGCAAACACTTCCTGGTAAGCCTTTTGCTTTGCAATTTCATTCTGATTTGCGATAGGCTCTTTGGTAACTTCATAAACAAATGACAATAACAGACCTGCAACCAAAGTAATCACAGTAAGAATTGCAGCATCTTTTATAATTTTGCTATTCATGACTTTGCCCCTCCTTTGCTTTTTTCATATCCGAAAGGACGGTTTTTTACAAATTTCTCAATCAATGGTACAAACAGATTACCGATGATAATCGCATAAGATACACCTTCTGCCGATGGCCCAAACAAACGGAACAAACCTGTCAGAATACCGAGTAAAATACCATATACTATTCTTCCCTTTGTGGTTATCGGCGAAGTGACATAGTCAGTTGCCATAAACCATGCACCTAACATAAGTCCACCACCTGCTAAATGAGCAATAAGAAAAGAAACATCTAAGCCGTGTCCACCAAATAATACTATAAATACCACAAATGTCAAAATATAAGAAGCCGGAATCGTAATATCTATTACATTTCTCAATAACAGGTAGCAGGCACCAAGCACTAACGCAATTACACTTGTTTCACCAATGGTACCGCCAATATTACCAACAATCATATCAAGAAGGTTGACTTCTCCTCCTGCCTTTAACACTGCCAATGGTGTTGCTCCTGTTACTCCATCAAATGTAAAGGAGGTCATATCTGCAGTAAAGGAAATCAACAGGAAACATCTTGCTGCCAATGCCGGATTCATAAAGTTCTGACCCAATCCGCCATATAACTGCTTTACAATGATAATAGCAAATACTCCACCAAGTATTGGCATCCAATACGGAACTGTATGTGGCAGGTTCAACGCAAGCAAAAGTCCTGTCACTGCCGCACTGCAATCACTCACAGTAACCTTTTTCTTCATTAACTTCTGATATATCCCTTCTGATACCACACAGGTAGCAACGGAAAGCAAAATAATTACCAATGCACGCAAGCCAAAATTATATACGCCAAATGCGGTTGCCGGAAGCAATGCAATGAAGACATCTCGCATGATATTCTGTGTAGTTGCTCTGTCACGCACGTGAGGCGTGGATGATACATTTAATAATTCACTCACTACTACTCACCTCTATTTCTTTCTTTTGTTTGCTAATACAATTTTTCGCATAGACTTAATTGACTGGGTGAGACGTCGTTTTGCCGGACATACATAGCTACAACAACCACATTCACAGCATTCCAAACCGTCTTCCTTTTCAAATCTCTCAGCATCACCATGTTCTGCATACACAGATAATCTCGCAGGAATCACCTGTCCTGGACATACCTGTACGCAGCGACCACAATTAATACATGCAGATGGTTCATACTCTGCAACTTCATCTTTTGTCATGCAAAGCAATGCTGATGTTGTCTTAATTACCGGAACATCGGTGGTAAACATCGCAAATCCCATCATTGGACCACCTGAAATAATCTTGACCGGATCTTTTTTGAATCCACCTGCTTCTTCTACCAATTCTGTATAATTGGTTCCCAGACGTACACAGAAATTACGTGGATCTGCAACAGCATCTCCTGTAATGGTCACAATTCGCTCAATTAATGGTTTGCCAAGCACAACTGCATTGTAAATAGCAATTATAGTATCTACGTTATCTACAATACAACCAGCATCTGCCGGAAGCATGGTACTGTTAATCTTACGTCCTGTAGTTGCGTAAATCATCTGACGCTCTGCACCCTGTGGGTACTTAGTCTTTAATGGTTTTACCGTGATTTTCGACTCATTTTTTGTTAACTCCTGTAATTTTTCAATACAGTCCGGCTTGTTGTCTTCCACACCTAAAATTGCTGTAGCATTGTCAAATAAACGCAACATAATCTTAAGTCCGCCAACTAATTTTTCCGGCTCTTCCAGCATTTTACGATAATCAGAAGTCAGATATGGCTCACACTCTGCGCAATTTGCAATGATATAGTCAATCTTCTCCGGCTCCTTTGGTGATAATTTTACATGATTTGGAAAACCTGCACCACCCATGCCGACTACACCAGCTTCCTTTACTTTTGCAATAATTTCCTCTTTAGAAGCCGTCTCATAATTGGATAATGGCTGAAATTCCACTTCCTCATATAAGCCATCATTTTCTACTACAATAGACATAACGCTGTCACCGGTAGCAACTCTCCTAGGCTCAATCGCCTTAACTGTACCGGAAACAGATGCATGAATGTTTGCAGAAATAAAACCGCCTGCTTCTGCGATGACTTGTCCTGTTAAAACCCTGTCTCCTTTTGCCACTAAAGGCTTCGCAGGTGCTCCAATATGCTGTGATAATGGATATACCAGCTCGCCTTTTGGAAGGACTGCTTTGATAGGCTTATCTTTAGACAGTTCTTTTCCTTCATATGGATGTACTCCGCCCTTAAATCCTTGCATACTCTTGATTCCTTTCTTAACTTTATCTTACTAGTAGGAATACATAACTCCCCACAGTTATGACACAATTATAATACTTTTTTCGATATTTTTCTAGTATTATTGCACAAATTTTCTCAAAAATATGCGATGTTTTTTATTTTATACATACACATCCTGTAATTTGCTAATCTCAGAAGGGATTCGATAAAATTTGAACACATTTATGGTATAAAACATATTATTGCTTTTACATAAAATATGCGATAAACTAACGATACAAACATTGATACTTATCATTCGTTTCTTGCCCATGAATTGTCAGAATTGTTTGTGACAGATAGCTGTTTGCTACATAGTCTATATGTGACCCTCTGAAAACGTCGGCACTTGGGCTGTGTATTTTACAGCCCTAGTGTCCGCTACGTTTGAAGGGAGCGAGAGCACGTCAAATT
>JBGVMW010000171.1:0-52975 GCA_045125095.1 Lachnospiraceae bacterium | reverse complement strand
ACTCTGTAGAAGCTGCTATGGCAAAATTATTTGCAGCAGAGACAGCTATGGAAGTAACAACAAAGGCAGTTCAGTTATTTGGTGGTTACGGATATATCAGAGAGTATGATGTTGAGCGTATGATGCGCGATGCAAAGATTACAGAGATCTAAGAGGGAACTTCAGAAGTTCAGCGTATGGTAATCTCAGGCAGCTTATTAAAATAATCTATAAGCGGACGAATTTTAAATAAAAATATGACAAGGAGTGACAAAGCCGTGAAAATAGTAGTATGTGTAAAGCAGGTTCCAGATACTAAAGGTGGAGTTAAATTCAATCCGGATGGTACTTTGGACAGAGGTGCTATGCTTGCCATTATGAATCCTGATGATAAAGCAGGTTTGGAAGCAGCACTTAGATTAAAAGATGAATATGGTGCAGAAGTAACTGTAGTTACAATGGGTCTTCCAAAGGCTGAAGAAGTTCTTCGTGAAGCTATCGCTATGGGAGCTGACAAGGGTGTTCTTGTAACAGACAGAGTTTTAGGTGGTGCTGATACTTGGGCTACATCTACAACACTTGCAGGTGCTATCAGAAACTTAGAGTATGATTTAATCATCACAGGTCGTCAGGCTATCGATGGTGATACAGCTCAGGTTGGTCCTCAGATTTCTGAACACTTAAACATTCCTGTAATCTCTTATGCACAGGATATCAAGGTGGAAGGTGATTCCGTAATCGTACAGCGTCAGTATGAAGACAGATATCATGTAGTTAAGGCACAGATGCCTTGCTTAGTTACTGCTCTTGCTGAATTAAATGAGCCTCGTTACATGACTCCAGGTGGAATCTTTGATGCATATGATGCAGAGATCACTGTATGGGGTAGAGCAGATCTTAAGGATGTAGATGATGCAAACTTAGGATTAAAGGGTTCTCCTACAAAGATTGCAAAAGCATCTGATAAGGTAAGAAAGGGTGCTGGTGAAAAGGTTACTCTTGATCCTACAGAAGCAGTTGAATATCTTGTTGGAAAATTCAAAGAGAAGCACGTAATTTAATTAGATTTAAGGAAAAGTGGTGAACAGAATGAATTTAGAAGAATATAAGGGCGTATATGTCTTTGCACAGCAGGTAGACAATCAGATAAGCGGTGTTGCTTTAGAATTACTTGGTAAGGCAAAGGATCTTGCAAAAGATTTAAATACAGAAGTTACAGCAGTACTTGTAGGTTCCGGCATCAAAGGTCTTGTTGACGAATTAGCTGAGTACGGTGCTGACAAAGTTATCGTTGTTGACGATCCAGAATTAAAGGAATACAGAACAGAGCCTTATACACATGCTCTTGCATCTGTAATCAACGAATTTAAACCGGAAATCGTATTAGTAGGTGCTACTGCAATCGGACGTGACTTAGGTCCTCGTGTATCTGCAAGAGTTGCTACAGGTCTTACAGCTGACTGTACAGTTCTTGAGATTGGTGATTTCCCAATCAACCCAGTACCAAACCAGAAGCACAACCAGTTATTAATGACTCGTCCGGCTTTCGGTGGTAATACAATCGCTACAATCGCTTGCCCGGATAACCGTCCTCAGATGGCTACTGTTCGTGCAGGTGTTATGCAGAAGATTGACCCAATCAAGGGTGCTAAGGCAGAAGTTATCGAATTCAACCCAGGATTTACTCCAGACAACAAGTATGTAGAAATCATGGAAATCGTGAAGTCTGTAACTGATACAGTAGATATCATGGATGCTAAGGTATTAGTATCTGGTGGTCGTGGTGTTGGAAGTAAAGAAAACTTTAAGTTATTAGAGGATTTAGCAGAAGTATTTGGTGGTACTGTAAGCTGCTCTCGTGCAGTAACAGATGCTGGCTGGTTACCAGTTGACAGACAGGTAGGTCAGACAGGTAAGACAGTTCGTCCTAACCTTTACTTTGCAATCGGTATTTCAGGTGCTATCCAGCACGTAGCTGGTATGGAAGAATCTGATATCATTGTTGCTATCAACAAAGATGAAGATGCTCCAATCTTTGATGTAGCTGACTACGGTTTAGTTGGTGACTTAAACAAGATTGTTCCAGCTTTAACAGAAGCTTTAAAGGCTGAAATGGCTGCAAAATAATTTCATAATGAAATGATAAATGTCCTTCCCAATGCAAATCCTGGTTTGTGTGGGAGGGCATTTTTTTATACTAGGAAATTGCAACAGTTCGTTGTATGATGTAATGTATGAAATTTCCTAGTATATAAAAAAATGATGCGCACGAATTTGAAAAGAAGGTGCATTGCGTGCCAAATTCGGAGCGACAAAGTGTGTAAGCATATTGGCTGGCTGAATACGAGCTAAAATAGGAATCTATGGAATGAATAGTTACGTTATAAAATTGAATATTTTGGAGATACTATAAGAAAAAAACGGAGAAATTACAGATGGAACGTAAAAATAAAGTGAATTTAATTACAGAAAAACCGTCAAGAGCTTTGCTTTTGTTTGCACTGCCTATGATATTAGGAAATTTATTTCAGCAATTTTATAATATGGCAGATTCTATGATTGTGGGCAGGTATGTAGGAGAGGATCAATTGGCAGCAGTAGGCGCATCCTATTCATTGACGACAGTATTTATCATGATATCAATTGGTGGTGGCATAGGAGCCTCTATATTGACAGCACAGTATCTTGGTGCAAAAAGATATCGGGAAATGAAAACGTCAATTACAACGGCATTACTTTCCTTCTTATGTATCAGTATATTACTGGCAGTGTTTGGTTTGATTTTTCATCATGATATTTTGACAATGCTTGGCACGCCGAAGAATATAATGGAAGACGCATCGGTATATCTAAATATTTATTTCTGCGGGTTACCATTTTTGTTTATGTACAATGTATTGTCTGCAATGTACAATGCATTAGGAGATTCTAAAAAACCATTGTACTTTTTGATTTTTTCCTCCATTTTGAATATAGTGTTGGATTTGCTTGCAGTGAAAGTATTGAAAGCCGGTGTGGCAGGCGTAGCTTGGGCAACTCTAATTGCACAGGGTATTTCTGCCGTACTTTCTTTTATTTTGCTTATGAAAAAGCTGCATCAGTATGGAGAAGAGGGAGAACAGCAAACAATTTTTGCCCCATACCTTCTGCCACAGATGATAAAACTTGCCATCCCTTCTATGTTGCAACAGTCTATTGTTTCTATCGGTATGTTACTGGTACAATCGGTAGTTAATGGTTTTGGTTCCTCTGTGTTAGCAGGCTATTCTGCAGCATCCAGAGTGGAAAGCATTTGTGTGGTGCCTATGATTGCAGTGGGGAATGCAATGTCGACCTTTACCGCTCAAAATCTTGGTGCCAACAAGATAGAACGTGTGCAGCAGGGATATCGTGCGACTTATAAAATTATTTTTATAATTGCAAGTACCATTTGTGTAATACTTATGAGCAGTCATACATGGTTGATACAATGCTTCCTAGGAGAAGATAGTAGAAAAGTAGCATATGAAACAGGAACAGCCTATCTTTCATTCATCGCATTTTTCTTTGCATTAATTGGCTTAAAGGCTACTACAGATGGTGTGTTACGTGGGTCTGGAGATGTTGTTTTTTTTACAATCTCCAACTTGGTAAACTTATCAATTCGTGTAGTAGCAGCTCATGCGTTGGCAAATGTAATCGGTGTACAGGCAGTATGGATGGCAATTCCATTAGGGTGGGGAGCAAACTATCTCTTTTCTTATATTTTCTATAAAAAAGGTAAATGGAAGAAAAATCATGTACTAAAGCAGGTTATGGAAGAATAAGTAACCTAACTGTACTGCCTATCCTGCTATCTTCGGTGATGTTGTCAGTCTACCTGGCCATCGCTACGCTTCCTTCTTCTGCCTTGCAGAGTGACAATATATGCAGCGCAGGAGAAAAAATAGGTGAATATGAAACGGATAAGGTAAAAGTATCATGCATTGATTATAGAAAAAAGATATGATAACATAGTCAAAAGAAAATATTCAATACAAAATAATCAACAGATAGGAGGAGTGTACACATTGAAAGCCGTACGATTACAGAAGGACTTTTATATGCAACCGGCAACCCGACTAGCACCCTTATTATTAGGAAAACTATTATGCAGAAAAGCAGGTGATACCATTTTTCGCTATCGGATTACAGAGACGGAATGCTATTATAGTGAGGATGATACAGCCTGCCATGCACACAAGGGAAAGACAGAGCGTACGAAAACCTTGTATAAAGAGGGTGGTCATGCCTATGTGTATTTGTGTTATGGCATTCATAATCTTTTTAATGTAGTTACGGGTGAAGAAGGATTTCCGCAGGCGGTTCTTATCCGAGGAGTAGAAGGATATAATGGGCCTGGTAAATTGACAAAAGCAATGCAGATTGACAGAGATTTGAATGGAATTAACATGATTGATTCGGAAGAATTGTGGATTGAGGATGATGGATATTGTCCATCCTATGAGAAAACAAAGCGGATTGGAATCGATTATGCCACCCCGGAATATCGGGATATTTTGTGGCGTTTTGTGGTCGCAGGTGATGAAAACAATTCCTAGAGAATGTAAAAGTTGCTAAGTGCCAGAATGAGAGGTAAACATGTCATATTTTCCAATATTTATAAATTTAGAGAAAAAACCATGTACAGTCATTGGTGGTGGAAAAGTAGCGCACCGAAAGGCTGCAAAATTATTATCTTATGGTGCCAGTGTAACGGTAATTGCGCCCGAGATAGAAGCAGAAATTTACCAATTGCAGCATATTTATGAAAATGTAACAATATTAAAAAAGCAGTATGAAACTAGTGATTTGCAAGGGGTCTTTCTTGTGATTGCGGCTACGAATGAGTTAGAAATCAATCAAAAGATAATCACGGATACCACAGAATTAGGTCTGCTTAGTAACAACAGCATACAGGAAAATGGGGAATCCGGTGACTTTATTTTTCCGGCAACAATACAGAGAGGAGACTTATCAATAGGCATTACGACCGGTGGAAAAAGTCCGGAACTGTCAGTCCGATTGCGAAAACGCATGGAGCAGATGCTGCCAAAGGATATGGAAGAACAGCTTCAAAAGTTAGGTGATATGCGCGAGGAAGTGAAACGGAATGTAGAAAATGAGACGGAGCGGCGCAGAATCCTCAAGGAGATGGTGGAACGCATACCTCTATGAGGAGCATTGCATTCCCGTGTGTATTTCTATACAGCCGGAATATGTAATTCAACATCATGTTGAAAAAAAGAAAAACAGCCCAGCATCTAAAACTGCAAGACACTGAACTGTCAAAGTACATGTTAAATTACACACAATCAAAAATGGCAGAAACTAATTTTCCCAAGCTCGAATTCGATAAGTAACTCCAAGTCTGTCACAAATCGCCTGGCATTCTGCTTCTTCTTCCTTTGTCAGCGTAGTCTCTACCGTAGTCATTACTACATGTGGAACATACGCCTTAATCTTATCTGCGAAATCCAACATGCCATCAAACGCCCTGTCACCAAAAATATTCTGCGTTAATTCATGGTAACGGTCAGCATTTGGCGTATTCAAACTAATAGAAACCGTGTCAATTTTTCCCTCAAACTCAGGGGTAACATCTCTGTTAAAATACAGATTCGCAAGTCCATTTGTATTTACACGAGTAGGCATCTGATACGTTTCTTTCACCCATGCAGCTAACGCTAACAGATCTTCTAAACGCATAGTAGGCTCACCAAAACCGCAGAAAACTACTTCTTCATATTCGGACATGTCTTTTTGAGCAAATGCTTGTTTAATTTCTTCCACAGTAGGTTCATGCTCTAACCAGAGAGAACCGGAGTGATTCATCTCATCTCTTGTCTGACGAAGACAAAAAGTACAGTTGCAGGTACAGCGATTGGTGAGATTCACATATAGATTGTTGTATACTTTATATAAAATTGTCATCATAATAAAAGCCTTCTTTCTATTTTAATTCGTGTAATAGCTCCTCAAAACATACACCATCAGTCTTAGGTATGTCAAGAGTTTCTGTAACAGCAATACATTTTTGGATAAAACCAGTAGCTTTTCGTACAGATGTAGCAAAATCTACTCCATTGACACAGTCTGCGGCAATAATGGAAGAAAAAATATCTCCGGTGCCGGAACGCTCCTGACCGATTCGCTTGCGTTTAATCACAATAGGTTCAGCATGTTTTTCATACACAACATTTCCAATAAATTGTCCCATAGAGATGCCGGAAACAACGACCTTTTCAGCACCATGGTCGCTAAGAATGTCAGCCATGTGGTATAAATCATCTAAATGCCAATTATCCGGTTTGTATGCGGTATCTGTCAGAATACAGCATTCTGTCACATTTGGAGTCAGAATATCTGCATAGGAAACTAAACGTTTCATGGCAGTGCGCATTTCATCAGTGTAAGTAGGATAGAGCTTTCCATCGTCTCCCATGACAGGATCAATGATAACCTGCGTTCGTTCATCCCGAAAGTCTTTAATAAAATTCTCAACAATATTAATTTGCTTGACAGAACCTAAGAAACCGGAAGTAATTCCCTCAAACCGAAGGTCTAATTTCTTCCAGTTGTCAATGTATGCCTGCATTTTATCTGTATAGTCATCAAAGAAAAATGACTCATATCCGGTATGGTTTGAAAAAATTGAAGTTGGAATGGGACAGCATTGAATCCGCATATGGGAAATAATTGGAAGTGCTACCGCAACGGAGCAACGACCAAAACCGGAAATATCATTAATAACAGCAATTTTTTTCTGGTGATTGTGTGACATATAACCTCCATTTACCGCATAAGCGGCATAACAACCAATATGTTACTTTTCATACTATAGCGGAACAAATAGTTGTAAAAAAATTAATTTTTGCCCTGTTATTTTTTTTTTATATCATATATAATACAATATGGTAACAGAGACCCATATGTACTATAATCAGTGATTGGTATTTCGTAAAATGCCACTTTTCTATAAAAATGCCATGCCAGATTATGACAAAATTAAAATGTGAAATGTTATTTTCTACAAATGGAGGATATCTATATCGGTATAAACATAATACAGTATAGAAATGGATATAAATAAAATGAGCGAGAGAAAGCTAGTAAAGAAAAGACATATAAAAATAATGATAACCAGTGGAGCAGTTCTTCTGTTAGCCGGTGTAGTCATTGCATGTATTATGAATTCGCAGACACAGGAAAAAATACCAGAGACTGCAGGTGCAGACCGGTGGCTGACGGAAGAATGGAAGCAGACCACACTAGGAGACGTGCAAGGGGTAAAATCACTGATAACAAAAAAAACAGTAACCATAGCGGACAGACCAGCAACCACATCTTCTGCTGCCGAAACGGAAAAATGTAGTCAATACCGTTTACACGATACGGTATTTTTTGGAGATTCCAGAACGTTAGGATTGGAAGATTATGATGTAGTACCAGAAGCAGAGGTGATTGCCTCAAGAGGCATTTCCTTGTCAAAGGTGGGAGAAAAGCCGGTGATTGGCGAGGGCGATAAAAAAATTACAATGATAGAAGCATTAAAAAAGGTACAATGTAAACGAGTATTTATGATGTTTGGCTTAAATGAATTAGGTTGGCCATATGAATCTACATTTAAGGAAGCATATCGCAAGCTGATTAATCAGGTAAAAGAAGCACAGCCGGAAGCGAAAATTTATGTGCAGGCTATTTTCCCAATGACAGAGGGAAGAACCGATGAAATATATAATAATGAAAATATTGCAAAATTTAATGGCTATATAAAGGCGGTTGCAAAGGAAACCGGTGTGACTTACATTGATGCTTCACCAGCAGTTGTAAATGCAAACGGAACGCTTCCGAAAGAGGCCAGTGATGATGGCATTCATTTGAATAAAAAGTATTGTGGTAAATGGATGGAATTTATTGTGGAAATGATAAAGCGTGAAGAGAGCAGGGAGTAAGGTGGAGAAAAATCATGATTGTATGTAGCAGAATACAAGGCGATGAAACAGAAAAAAAGTCCATAAGACAGCATAAAGCAGCATATGAATTGCTACACCGAACCTTGAAGAAGTTCTATCATCTTACCGATGAGGAGTGTAAGATTGAAAAAAAAGAAAATGGAAAACCATATCTGTGCAATCGACCAGATATACATATCAGTATTTCCCATTGTGAAGATATGGTTGCTGTCTCAGTAGGTGCTTGGGAACAAGGTGTGGACATAGAGCGCATCCGTCCTTACAAAGACAGTATTTTAAGGCGGGTGCTTTCGGAAGAAGAACTGGCTTATTTTACGAAAGGCGGAAAAAGTCCGTATGATTTTTTTCGTTTCTGGACATTAAAAGAAAGCTTTGTAAAAACCACGGGAGAAGGGCTTAGGAGACCACTTACAGAGATCCAATTTCAGTTATCTGATAAAAAAATTTCGTCGAATCAGGACAATTATTGTTATTACAGTTATTGCATTTTCAATGATTTTGTATTAGCATATTGTGAAGATGGACACACGACAGAAGCACCTGTCGTATACAACTATGAAAATAACAGCTTTATAAAACTGTAAAGGTGATTGCAAAATACCTATATAGCGGTAGCCAGAGAGGAGCAGTGGAGAATGGAATTCAGATTTGCCAGTCGTTTAGATGACTTTGGTGAAGGAATTTTCACAACACTAAATGACTTAAAAAATAAAATGATAGAGGAAGGAAAAACGGTATATAATCTGTCCGTTGGAACACCAGACTTTGAACCGTCCAAGGTGGCAATGGAAGCCGTTGTACAGGCTGCCGGCAAGCCGGAGAATTATAAATATGCATTGGCAGATTTACCGGAACTGATTGAAGCAGTAATCAGACGATTTCAAAAAAGATATGGTGTGGAATTAAAGGAACAGGAAGTGACCAGTGTTTACGGCTCGCAGGAGGGAATTACACATATTGGACTGGCTCTTTGTAATCCAGGTGATATTGTTCTTGTGCCGAATCCCGGTTATCCGATATTTTCCATTGGACCAGCTCTTGCAGGAGCTAAGGTAGTGGAATATCCGTTGCTTAAGGAAAAGGAATACCTGCCAGATTTAGAAAGTATACCAGAGGATGTGAAGCAACGAGCAAAATTCATGATAGTTTCCTACCCAGCGAATCCGGTATGTGCAACGGCACCGGGTTCTTTTTATGAAGAACTGGTAGCATTTGCAAAAAAATACAATATTTTCATTGTACATGATAATGCGTATTCAGATATTGTATATAATGGGAAGCAGGGAATTTCCTTTTTGTCCATACCGGGAGCAAAGGATGTGGGAGTAGAATTTTATTCCCTCTCTAAATCTTATAATTTAACAGGATGTCGGGTTTCCTTCCTTGTAGGAAATGAAAAGATGATTCAGGCGATGAAGACCATTCGCTCCCAGATTGATTATGGAACATTTTTACCGGTACAGTATGGGGCCATTGCCGCGTTGAATGAACCGGATGACGCAATTATAAAGCAGTGTGAAATCTATGAGGAACGAATGAAAACACTGTGCGGTGGACTGCGGAGTATTGGTTGGGAGGTTCCAGACAGCAAAGGTTCGATGTTCGTATGGTTGCCGTTACCAGAGGGGCATACGAATTCAGCTGAATTTGCATTAGAGCTTGCGAAGAAAAGTGGTGTTCTCTGTACACCGGGAAGCAGTTTTGGCAGTCTGGGGGAAGGATATGTGCGTATGGCACTGGTACTCCCGGCGGAAGAGATAAAAGAAGCCGTACGAGCAATTGCAGAAAGCGGCATGATAAAAAATAAATAGCATAACGGAGGAAAATATGCGTTATCATAATATAACCAAGGATGACATGTTAAATGGGGACGGTTTGCGAGTAGTACTCTGGGTAGCAGGCTGTTCTCACTGCTGTGAGGGATGCCAGAACCCAGTGACATGGGACCCAAATGGTGGACTTCTGTTTGATGAAAAGGCAGAGCAGGAATTATTTGAAGAACTGAATAAGCCGTACATTGATGGTGTGACTTTAAGTGGGGGTGACCCATTGTTCAGCCAGAACCGTTATGGAATAACACAGCTTGCTGAAAAAATAAAAAATAAGTTTCCAAATAAGACGATATGGTTGTATACTGGTGATGTATGGGAAAATATCAAATCGTATCCAGTTATGAATTACATAGATGTACTGGTAGATGGAAAATATATAAAAGAGCAGGCAGACAAAAATCTACGTTGGAAAGGCAGTGCGAACCAGCGGGTGATTGATGTACAGAAATCAAAGGAAAGTGGTAGTATGGTACTTCACTGTCCTGAGTATTAGAAAGGAATGGACGGAAACAATGAAAAGAATTGCACGTTTTCATAAAGTAAGTTTTGAACAGTATAAGAAGGATTGGGAAGAGGTATTTGGAAAAGAAGACGAAGCAGTTATCCGTGAGGTGTGGGAGCAGATTAAGCTTCCGGCAAGAGCGACCAAAGGCTCTGCCGGATACGACTTCTATGCACCGAAGCATTTTTCAGTTGCAGTAGGCAAGACGATAATGATTCCTACAGGTATTCGTGTGGAAATAGAAGAAGGGTGGGTGCTTAAATGCTACCCAAGAAGTGGATTTGGTTTTAAATTCCGTCTTCAGTTAAATAATACAGTTGGTATTATTGACAGCGATTATTTTTATGCTGACAACGAAGGGCATATTTTTGCAAAAATGACGAATGATAGTAGAGAAGGCAAGAATTTGATTATTGACAAAGGGGTTGCCTTTATGCAGGGTGTATTTGTAGAGTATGGAATTACATTCGATGATGAAGCAGATGGGATTCGTACCGGTGGTCTTGGTAGTACAACAAAGTAAGGGAAAACAGTCATAGCGTACTGTTCATACTTGACAGACAGGACAATTCGAAGTATACTTTGAAAATAAAAAAGTTTGTATTTCAAAATAATAATTGACAAATTGTAACGATTCAGCACAGTCCGTATGAAAACGTAGTGGTAGCAGGAAAAAATCCATCACCGTATGTGATATGACACGGATTTTTGCGCGTAACTATGAGCGTACGGAATCGTTACGATAAATTAATATACAGTCAGGAGGAAACATGACTACAAGAATTATCGGAACAGGAAGATGTGTACCTGAAAAGGTGGTTACCAATGATAATCTGGCAGAGATTATGGACACCAGTGATGAATGGATATACAGTCGAACAGGTATTAAAAATCGTCATATCGCAATCGAAGAGACGACTACAGGAATGGCAGCGACAGCTGCAAAACGCGCAATGGAAAAAGCCGGAATCCAACCAGAGGATATTGATTTGATTCTTGTAGGAACGGTTAGTGGGGATACTTGTTTCCCAAGCACAGCTTGTAGCGTGCAGAATGAAATTGGTGCAGTCAATGCAGCTGCTTATGATATCAGTGCAGGTTGTACCGGATTTATTTTTGCATTACATACCGCTCATGCATTTATTACATCCGGTATGTGCAAAACAGCGTTAGTTATCGGTGCAGAGACGTTATCTAAGATGGTAAATTGGGAAGACCGTTCTACGTGTGTACTGTTTGGTGATGGTGCAGGTGCCGCAGTTATTCAGGCGGATAATAAAGGAATGCTTGCTATGGTACAGCATTCAGATGGTACAGGTGGCAGTTGTTTAAAATGCGACAACCGGTTGTCGAATAATCCGTATATAAAGAATGAAGCCGCTCTTGATTATCTTTTCATGAATGGTCAGGATGTGTTCAAATTTGCAGTCAGAAAAGTGCCGGAAAGTATTTTAGAGGTGCTTGATAAGGCGGGACTTGCACCAGAAGATATAGATTATTTTGTATTGCATCAGGCAAATGCAAGAATTATCCAGTCGGTATCCCGTCACTTGAAGGTAGATTTGGATAAGTTCCCAATGAATATGAATGAATATGGTAATACATCAGCAGCCAGTGTTCCGATTCTGTTAGATGAATTGGTAGAAAATGGGGCTGTGAAGCCGGGTGATAAAATTGTAATGGCAGGTTTTGGTGCCGGGCTTACATGGGGCGCTTGTGTATTAGAATTATAATGATGTATAAAAAATCTCTCTTAGCGCAGACTATCTATAAAGATAGAGCGTAAGAGAGGTTTTTTTATGGGAAAAACAGAAATAAAGTCGCAAATCTGGTCACAGCTTGAGAAAAATATGGAGTATTTTAACTCTCTTGTGAATCCGGATAAAAATTTTGATATTATTTACCGCGTGATGAAATATGGAGAAAAAAATGGTTGTTTTTACTTTATTGATGGTTTTTGCAAGGATGAAATTTTGCAAAGACTGATGGAACATTTTTCCGAAATGACACCGGATGAACTTCCAAGCACAGCACATGAAATGTCAAAAGTAGATATGCCGTACGGTGAAATATCGCTGTTTTCTGACTGGGATAGTATACTTACTGCATTTCTGTCAGGTCAGACGGTCATGTTTTTTGACGGTTATGAACGTTGCATAGGTATAGACTGCAGGACATATCCAATGAGAAGTGTGGAGGAACCGGAAAAGGACCGTGTTATGCGTGGTCCCAGAGATGGTTTTGTGGAAACGCTGGTATTTAATACGGCATTGATCAGGCGTAGAATCCGTTCACCAGAACTTAGTATGGAAATATTGCAGGTGGGCAGAAGTTCAAAGACAGACATTGTTCTCTGCTATATGGATTCGAGAGTGGATAAAAAGTTTTTAAAGGGGATAAAGGAGAGCATTCAAAAGCTGGATGTGGATTCTTTGACAATGAATCAGGAAAGTCTTGCAGAATGTTTATATCAGCATAAATGGTATAATCCGTTTCCGAAATTCAAATTTTCAGAAAGGCCGGATGCCGCAGCCGCCCATATCCTTGAGGGAAATTTAGTAATATTGGTGGATAATTCGCCGTCCTGTATGATATTGCCAGTTACCATATTTGATATTATCGAAGAAGCAGATGATTATTATTTTCCACCAGTAACCGGAAGTTATCTCCGTTTCACCCGGTTTCTCGTGAATATACTCACCTATTTTATTACGCCGGTATGGCTGCTATCCACTATGCATCCGGAATGGCTTCCGGAGTGGCTGCAATTTACAGTGATACAAGATGAGATCAATGTCCCCATACTGTTACAGTTAATTGTTTTGGAGTTTGCCATTGATGGTTTGAAGCTTGCGGCATTAAACACACCAAGTATGTTAAGTACGCCGTTAAGTGTTATCACTGCCCTTGTGCTAGGGGAGTTCTCTGTGAATTCTGGCTGGTTTAATTCTGAAACAATGTTGTATATGGCATTTGTGGCTGTGGCGAATTATACCCAGTCCAATTATGAACTGGGATATGCTTTGAAATTTATGCGTATTATCACATTATTGCTTACTGGATTGTTTGATGTATACGGTTTTGTAGCAGGTGTTGTTATATTGATATTAGCGATTCTTACTAATAAGACGTTATCAGGAGGCAGTTATGCATATCCACTGATACCATTTGATGGGAAAGTACTGTTTCGTCAGTTTTTTAGGGTGAGAATGTCAGATGCAAAGAAACGAAAAGGGTAAGTAGAAACGAAAGATATGGTGACTACCCGTGCGCTGGTGCCAGACACAGTATCTTCTGGTACTGGCGTCGGCTGTACAGTAGTAGAACTAAAAAATGTCCAAAAAATTGTGCAATATACTTGAAAATTTTGATTAAAAAGTCTAAAATGTAATTACATTATAATATGATTTTCTAAATCTATATAATTCTAAGATAAAAATAGGTAATTGCGGAGGGGCATTACTTTTGCAAACGCCTATAAGATAAAAAGCAGGACGAGGAGAGACAATGACGGAAATATCATCAAAAAAATATCTGACAGGATTTCATTTAAAAATAATAGCAGTGGTTACTATGCTGATAGATCATGTAGGTGCTGCTGTGTTAGAACAGATAATGGTTTCAGGAAATGAAATGATACTGCGTAATTATGAAACAATAATATTTTGGGACAAAATTCTTAGAAGTATAGGAAGAACCGCGTTTCCCTTGTACTGTTTTTTGCTTGTAGAAGGCTTTATACATACCAGAAACCGAAAAAAATACATGATATGTATGACGATTTTTGCACTTATATCCGAAATACCATTTGACATGGCATTTTTCGATAAGGTAATTTATATGACTTATCAGAATGTGTTTTTTACACTTCTTTTGGGACTGCTAACCATGCAGGCGATAGAGTATATGCAGAAACGTTCTTTTGTATGGGGATTGTTGCCTGCAATTGCAGGTATTTTGTTGGCAGATGTTATCGCATGCGATTATGCTGGAAGCGGTATATTGTTGATCATTATTTTTTATTATTTTCGCGAACATCGTTTGAATCAATGTGTGTGGGGCGTACTATGTGCAGTGTTTGTTCTTGAAGAAATCTGGGCATTGCCGGCGTTTCTTCTCTTGTTCCTATACAACGGGGAGCGTGGACAGAAAATGAACAAATATATCTTTTATGCATTTTATCCATTGCACTTATGTGTTTTGTGTGCTTTGCGTTATGTGCTTGTTGCCACACTATAACAGAAAATACATTTTCAGAAAATACATTTTCAGAAAATGCATTTTGGCGAAGAAAGGCTTTTACAAATGCAATTTATGTGATATGATGAAAATAAGAATGTAATGAGACTGGAGGAACATCATGGAAGAAATGGAAAAGGAAGTTATTTCCAAAAACTTTATTGAGCAGATTATAGAGAAGGATTTAAGCGAAGGCGTTTATAATACCGTGTGTACGCGATTTCCTCCGGAACCAAATGGTTATCTGCATATTGGACATGCGAAATCCATCATTTTGAATTATGGACTGGCGGAAAAATATAATGGCGTATTTCATATGCGTTTTGATGATACAAACCCAACAAAAGAAAAAGAAGAATTTGTAGAATCCATAAAGGCGGATATTGAGTGGTTAGGTGCAGAATGGGGAGATTGCTTATATTTTGCATCCGATTATTTTGATAGAATGTATGAAGCGGCTGTTAAGCTGATTCGTGATGGAAAGGCTTATGTAGATGATTTGACAGCAGAGGAAATCCGCGAATACAGAGGAACCTTAACAGAACCAGGAAAAGAAAGTCCATACCGGAACAGAAGTGTGGAAGAGAATTTAGCATTGTTTGAGGATATGAAAAATGGAAAATTTGCAGATGGAGAAAAAGTACTTCGTGCGAAAATTGACATGGCATCCTCAAATATTAACATGAGAGATCCGATTATTTATCGTGTGGCACACATGACACATCACAGAACTGGTGATAAGTGGTGCATTTATCCAATGTATGATTTTGCTCATCCATTAGAAGATGCATTTGAGGGAATTACGCATTCAATCTGTACATTGGAATTTGAGGATCATCGTCCGTTGTATGACTGGGTGGTGCGAGAGGTAGGATTTGAGAATCCACCAAAGCAGATTGAATTTGCGAAATTGTATTTGACAAATGTGGTAACTGGCAAGCGTTATATTAAAAAGCTGGTAGAAGACGGAGTGGTAGATGGTTGGGATGATCCACGTCTGGTATCCATTGCCGCACTTAGAAGAAGAGGATTTACACCGTCATCCATTAGAAAATTTATTGAATTATGTGGCGTTTCTAAGGCAAATAGTTCTGTGGATTATGCAATGCTTGAATATTGTATCCGTGAAGATTTGAAGATGGAAAAGCCAAGAATGATGGCAGTATTGGATCCGATTAAATTAGTAATTGATAATTATCCGGAAGGACAGGTTGAATATTTAGATGTTGCCAATAATTTAGAAAATGAATCATTGGGAAGCAGAAAAGTACCGTTCTGTAGGGAATTATATATTGAAAGAGACGATTTTATGGAGGAACCGCCGAAGAAGTATTTCCGCTTGTTCCCGGGAAATGAAGTTCGCTTAATGCATGCATATTTTGTAAAATGTGAGAGCTTTGTTAAGGATGAAAATGGCAATGTAATAGAAGTGCATTGTACTTACGATCCGGAGACAAAAGCAGGAAGCGGATTTACGGGACGTAAAGTAAAAGGTACGATTCACTGGGTTCCGGCACCATATGCTGTGGAAGCAGAAGCACGTCTGTATGAGAATTTGGTTGATGAAGAAAAAGGTATTTACAATGAAGATGGTACCATGAATCTGAATCCGAATTCGTTAGAGATAAAGAAGTGCTATGTAGAGCCAAGCTTTGAAGGGGTTAAGGCATATGACAGTTTCCAGTTTGTCCGTCAGGGATTTTTCTGCGTAGACTGTAAGGATTCCACACCAGAGCATTTGGTATTTAATAGAATTGTTTCATTAAAGAGTTCATTTAAACTATAAGATATATGATAAGGATTGGAGGAAATTAATATGGGTTTATTTGATGGACTGGGTAAATTTGGCTTAGACAATCTTGATTCTAATGAATTGTTTGAGGACGAAAAAAAGAAAAACAGTGCAGGACAAAAAGAGGTGGTGCAGAAAACACCGGAAGAGTTAGAAATTGAATTACTGTTTGACAAAAAATATACTTGTCCAAACTGTTATGAAGATTTCAATGCAAGAGTAGTCAGAGCAGGTAAGGCAAAATTGGCTTCATCTGATTTTGATTTAAGACCAAAGTACGAGAATATTGACTGTGATAAATATGGTGTTCTTATGTGTCCAAAGTGTGGCTATGCAGCACTGACACGTTATTTTAATTCTTGTACACCACCTCAGTTAAAACTGATTAAGGAACGTATTTCTGCTAGCTTTAAACCAGCAGATAAGGAACCTTTGATGTATACATATGATGAGGCAATTAATCGTTACAAGATGGCTCTTGCAAATGCAATGGTAAAGAGAGCACGTGCCAGCGAGAAAGCATATGTTTGTTTGAAGACAGGATGGATGTATCGTGCAAAAGCAGAAACCATTGAAGCGACTCCGGAACATGAAGAAGAATTAAAAGAATTAAAGAAAAATGAAATGGAATGCATTCAGATTGCATATGATGGATTTGTATCTGCAAGAAGTACAGAAGGATATCCGATGTGCGGTATGGATGAACAGACTGTGGATTACATCATTGCAGCTTTGGCATTAAAATTGGGCAAATTCGATGTTGCAGCTAAGATGATTGCTGGTTTGCTTGGTGACTTAAAGACTGGTAAACGAATGAAGGAACGTGCATTGGATTTAAAGGAACTGTTGCTTGAGGAAAAAAAGAAACAGGGGAATGCATAAAAGGACAAGCATCGTATAAATTCGACGGCAATAGAAAATACTTGCAAAAACAGTAAGATTGCGGTATTATCTTTATGAGATTATACCTAATCGCAGAGACGGCGAATGTTGATATTTATTTTCTGTTTCTAATCGACAGAATATATCATATATGGCGTCAGTTTTAAGGAGGAGTTATTTAACATGGCAACTAGTAACAATGTAAAGAAGACAGAAGTAAAGAAAGAGGAGAAAGTAGCAGAAACAAAAACAACAGCAGCAACAACTGTAGCAAAAGAAGCAGCTAAGGTAGAGACAGTAAAAGAAGTAGCACCAAAGGTAGAAGAAGCTAAGAAAGAAGAAGTTAAGAAGACTGCTGAAGTAGAAGCTAAGAAAGAGGCTGAACCAAAGAAGACAGCTGCTAAGAAAACAACAACAGCAAAGAAGACACCAGCAAAGAAAACAACAACAACAAAGAAGGCAGCTGAAAAAGTAGAAAAGGAACCAGCAGCAAAGAAGACTACTACAAGAAGAACAAAGGCTGTGGAACCAAGTTTTGTGTTACAGTATCAGCATATCGAGATAAACGAGGAAGAATTAATCGCAAGATTCAAAGAACAGTGGGCTGCTATGGGTAATAGTGAAAAAGATATCAAAGAAATGACTGTTTATCTTAAGCCAGAGGAATATAGTGCATATTTTGTAATCAATGGTGTTGATACAATTCAGATTTATTTATAATTTACATAATAAAGAAAAGCTTTGCATGAAAAATGCAAAGCTTTTCTTTATTATGCCTGGAACTTGCTTGCACGTTTTGATATATAGACAAAATTGCTTGTCTATATATCAACTAATTGCGATGCAGAGGGATATGAACATATCCGCGTTTTGCAGGTTGCTCAAATGATTTTTCATGAGAAGTAAATGGGATATCTTTTTCCCCTGCTTCTTCACAATCAGTCTTGCTTCCTTTAGAATTTTCGTCTATAATAGAAGTTGCATTTTTCTTTTTGTAATATTGATACAATGCACATGCTCCTGCAGTACAAGCAGTAAGTAAGAATAATTTTGACCATTTTTTAGACATCATGATACCTCCTATCTGAATTCTGTACATATTCCTACTTTAGTGTAATACAAACATGAATAATTGAAAAGGGGTATTCAAAAAAAGATGCAGATTTTCTTTTAATGTGGTAAAATACAAAATGGTGCTTTTTGACAGATAAAGTGGTTGCTTCATATACGGAGGATATGTGGATATGCGTGACGAGAACAGAGAGCGATTAATGAAATGTGGTGTCGATTATGATGGTGCAATGGAACGTTTCATGGGACGGTCAGATTTATATTTGAATTTTATTAAGAAGTTTCTGGAAGATTCATCTTACCAGTGCATGTTAGAAGCAATAGAAAATAAAGATGTGGACACTGCATTCCGCCATGCTCATACATTAAAGGGATTATGTGCGAATTTAAGTCTGGCGAAATTGCGTCAGGAGTGTAGTGAATTGGTAGAATGTCTGCGAAGTGGGAATCTAAATGACATAGCAGAGCCCCTGGAACGTGTAGAGAAAACGTATCAGGAGTTGCTTGCAGTGTTAAAACAGATTTGATAGTAGACATAGCATATAATGTAATACAAATATATAACAAAAGTCTATGAAAAAGACGGAAAAGAGGAATTATGATTATTGAACCAAAAGCAAGAGGATTTATCTGTACAACTGCACATCCAACAGGATGTAAAAAAAATGTGGGAAGACAGATTGCATATGTAAAAGAAAAAGGAACAATGGAAGGTCCCAAAAAGGTATTAGTTATTGGCGCATCTACCGGTTATGGTCTGGCTTCCAGAATTACAGCGGCATTTGGCTGTGGCGCAGCAACAATTGGTGTCATGTTTGAAAAAGAAGCATTTGGAAAGAGAACAGCAACACCTGGTTTTTATAATACAAAGGCATTTGAAGAATTTGCAAAGGAAGAAGGTTTGTATGCAAAATCTGTTAATGGAGATGCCTTTTCTAAGGAAATAAAAGAACAGGTAATTGCCATGATTAAAGAAGATTTAGGTGAGGTAGATATGGTTGTTTACAGTCTTGCAGCACCAAGAAGAACCATGGCAGACGGAACAGTATATAATTCAGTATTAAAGACAGTGGGAAAACCATTCACAAACAAATCTCTTGACTTAAAGAATAATACAATTGTGGAAGCTTCTATCGATCCGGCAAATGAAGAAGAAGTAGTATCTACGATTAAAGTAATGGGTGGAGAAGACTGGTATGACTGGATGCAGGCATTAAAAGAAAATGGTGTGTTAGCACAGAATGCAGTTACTATGGCATATTCATACATTGGACCAGAATTAACATATCCAGTATATTTTGATGGAACAATTGGACAGGCGAAGAAGGATTTGAAAGCAAAATCAGATGCCATGAATGAAGAGTTCAAAGATATGGGATTGCGTTCATTTGTATCGGTAAATAAAGCACTGGTAACGCAGGCGAGTGCGGCAATTCCAGTAGTACCATTATACTTTGCAATTCTTTATAAAGTTATGAAAGAATTCGGCAATCATGAAGGCTGTATCGAGCAGATTGACCGCTTATTCCGTGACAAGCTTCTGGTAGATGCACCAGTAGTAGACGCGGAAGGCAGAATTCGCATGGACGATTACGAAATGGAAGAACGTGTGCAGTCTGAAGTTATGAGAAGATGGGATGCAGTAAATACAGAGAACCTTACTGAACTTGCAGATTTAGAAGGTTACTGGGATGATTTTTATCAGATGTTTGGATTCCGTATGCCAAATGTAGATTATACATTGGATGTAGAGCCATAAGATGGGAGCCGGGAAAATATGAAGTTAATTGCTGCGGTTGATAAGAACTGGGGAATTGGACTGAATGGACGTTTATTAGTCAGCATTCCCAGTGACCAAAAGTTTTTCCGCAATGAGACATATGGGAAGGTAGTGATTGTAGGTAGGAAAACGTTAGCTACTTTTCCCAATGGTCTGCCGTTAGAAGGAAGAACGAATATCATTTTAACCAGTGATAAGAGTTTTAAGGCAAAAAATGCAATCATAGTTCATTCTGTTGAGGAAGCGTTAGAGGCAGTGGCCGGTTATGCAGATGAAGACGTATATGTAATAGGTGGTGAGAGTGTCTATCAACAATTTCTTCCCTATTGCAATACTGCAATCATTACAAAAATTGACCATGCTTTTGAAGCGGATGCACATATGATGAATTTGGATGAAGTGGGTGATTGGAGAATTACAGCGGAAAGTGAGGAACAGACATATTTTGATTTGGAATATGTGTATTCTCAATATGAAAGAAAAGGTGAGAAGTAAATATGCTTGAAAATTTTATGTTCAGCGTAAATGCGACCATTCCGATCTTTCTCGTCATGGTATTTGGTTTCTTTCTGAGAACCAAGAACCTCATTAATGATAACTTTGTAGAGGTCGCAAACAAGTTTGTTTTTGTGATAGCATTGCCAACATTGGTATTTTTAGATTTGGCATCTACAGATTTCAGAGAAGTCTTTGACATTAGCTATGTTCTTTTCTGCGCAGGGGTAACTACGGTTTGTTTTTTTGTTATCTGGGCCTTGTCAAAATGGCTGATGAAAGATAAAAGCATGGTAGGTGCATTTGTGCAAGCTTCGTTCCGAAGTAGTGCTGCCGTTATCGGTATTGCTTTTGTACAGAGCCTGTATGGCGATTCAGGAATGGCGCCCCTTATGATTGTGGGAACGGTACCTTTGTACAACATTTATTCCGTAATTGTACTGACATTTGAAGGAAATAAAAATCCAGATGGCACAGATAAGAACAGGAAAGAGAGAAATGGAACGAAAGTAAAAGAAGCATGCTATAATATTTTAACGAATCCGATTATTATTGGCATTGTAGCAGGTGTATGTGTTTCTCTTTTACGAATTGATTTTCCGATTATCATTGATAAAACCCTAACACATATCAGTTCTCTTTCAACACCCCTTGCTTTGATTTGCCTGGGGGCGTCTTTAGTAGGAAAGTTAGAGGTGAAAAATATAAAGCCGACTCTATGTTCGGCTTTGATTAAATTGATGTTGCAGGCAATCATCTTTCTGCCGATTGCCATTCACATGGGCTATGACAGTGAGAAACTGGTGGCACTTGTGGTTATGTTGGCAGCACCGACAACACCATCTACCTATATAATGGCGAAAAATATGGGAAATGATGAAGTGCTGACAGCAAGTTGCGTATGTATTTCCACCTTGCTGTCGGCGGTTACATTGACCTTCTGGATCTATTTGTTGCGAACAATGGCTTTGATTTAGGAAATTACAAATTGGATAACGGTTTGAAGATGGAAGAGAAGCTTATGAAACATTACTCAACATCATACGCAATTTCATGGGCATCGAAGAAACGGCTTACCATTGCATCCCATTCCTTTTCCAAGGTTTTTTCAAGAGAAAATAACTTCATAGAGGTTGCAGTGGTACAGGTTAATTTACCGCCCTCAAATCGTATCGTAAGAACCAACCCTGCAATATCTTCCAGCGTAAAGCTGCTTTCCGATTTTGAAAGCAGCTTTTCTACATTATAGGGTGCAAGCTGAAACACAAACTTAAAAGAAAGGGGAGTCTTCTTGCCTTTCATCAGTTCAAAGCAGAGGGGTCTTAAGGAACGCCAGAATGAATACTTCTGCTTCTCTAATTGCAAATCTTCCCATTCTTCCGGTGAAAAAAAGTCCTTTTTCAACGTTCCGTCCAGCACAAAACTGGTTCCCATAACAACGGTTCCTTCCGTCAACAGAAAAGAATCAAAAATGTCTGAAACAAGTAATTTATTCATAAAGTCTTTAATATGTGTGATATGATATCCAGTCATGAGAATACTCCTTATGTATTATAAATTTAATACCAGTATAATCCATACAACGTGGGACTTGCAAGTAGAAAAGCGCAGGAATGTTTTATACTTCTTTGAGGGGAAATGTATATCTCTTATTGTCACAACATGGGATAGAGTGATATACTAAATTATCATCAAAAATGAATCATTTTCAAAAGGCAGTGAATTGTCAGACAGTAATCAATATGTATTAGGAGGCTCCCAGCTATGAAAGAACATTTAACCGCATTTTTAGAAAAAGCAGTATCTCCATACCACGCAGTAGAAGCTTGTAAAGAAGTCTTAGAATCAGCCGGCTTTGAAGAAGTGCATTTAAAAAATAGATGGCAGATAAAACAAGGTGGAAAATACTTCATGTGTCATTTTGGCTCCACGCTTATTGCGTTTACGGTAGGAGAGGACTATCAGCCAGGAGATGGCTTTCGTATAGCAGCCTGCCATACAGATTTCCCGTGCTTTCGCGTAAAGCCAAACCCGGAAATGACAGAAAACCAATACTTAAAATTAAATGTAGAACCATATGGCGGCATGATTTTAAACACATGGTTAGACAGACCACTGTCAATGGCAGGCAGAGTATCCCTGCGCAGTGAAAACATGTTTAAACCAGAGCTTCGGTTAGTGGATTTCAAAAAACCAATGTTCCTCATACCCAACCTTGCTATTCATATGAATCGTAAAGTGAATGAAGGCGTGGAACTAAATAAACAGACCGATATGTTACCACTTTGTGGCTTATATGAAGAACCATCAGAAAAAGAGGGATTTTTTAGTAAGCTTCTGGCAGAAGAATTGAATGTAGAGAAAGAAGATATCCTGGAATATGAGTTGAACCTGTATAATGCAGATAAACCAGAGACGACAGGACTCAAGGATGAGTTTCTCTCTGCGCCGAGATTGGATAATATGACATCTGTATTAGCGATTTTAGATGGTATTGCCAAGGGTGAGAGAAAACGAGGTATCAACGTGGCATGTTTCTTTGATAATGAAGAAATCGGAAGCCGTACAAAGCAGGGTGCTGGCTCTGCTATTTTAAATATTGTATTAGAGAAGCTTTCCGATACATTGAACCCAGGGTGTGGTATGTTTGTGGAAAATATGGCAGAAAGTATTTTGTTGTCGGTTGATGTGGCTCATGGTCTGCATCCCAACCAGCCAGGCAAATCGGACCCTACACATAAAAATATATTGGGTAGAGGATTCGTGATAAAAGAAGCGGCAAGTCAGTCCTATGCAACAGACAGTGAAGCAGTTGCTATATTAAGACAATTGTGCGATAGCGAAAACATTCCATATCAGCGTTTTGCTAACCGTTCCGATTCAGCCGGTGGAGGGACACTTGGCAGCATTGCTTCCGCACTTTTGCCAGTGCTTACGATGGATGTGGGGGTACCACTTCTTGCCATGCATTCTGCCAGAGAACTTATGGGAATTGAGGATCAGAAATCATTGGAAAAAATGGTAGAAGCTTTCTATACGAAATAGAGGAAAAGCCTTTTCAAGAAAATATAAATATGCTATTATATGTGGTAATGGAAACTACATGAGAAAATGTGAATGTGATTAAACATAAGAGATATATCAGATATCAGGCTACAGAAAGTGGCTTAGTGGTTTTGGTGCCGATAAAGTGGCAGAATGGAGGTTGGCATGAGCTATAAGATTATATTAGACAGTTGTGGAGAACTTACGGAGCAGATGAAGGAAAGTGGAGTATATGCTAATGTTCCTCTTACCTTGTATGTAGACGATTATGCAATTATAGATGATGAGACATTTAAGCAGAAAGAGTTTTTGGACAGAGTGGCAAAGAGTGTGAATTGTCCCAAATCTTCATGCCCGTCTCCGGAAGCTTATAAGAATGCATGCGAATGTGAAGCAGAACGGGTATATATGGTAACACTTTCTTCTAATTTGAGTGGTTCGTACAATAGTGCAGAACTTGGAAAATCTTTGTATGAAGAAGAAAAAAGCGATAAAAAAATATATGTTTTTGATTCTAAGGGAGCCAGTGTAAAACAGACTTTGATTGGTATGAAGATTGCCGAACTGGAGGCAGCTGGAAAGTCATTCGAGGAAGTGGTAGAGGAGACAGAAAAATATATCTATGAGCAGAATGAATATTTTGTGCTGGAAACATTAGACACTCTTCGAAAAAATGGTCGTTTAAGCCTTGTGAAAGCATTGGTCGCAGGTGCTTTAAAAATTAAACCTGTTATGATAGGGAATAAAGAAGGCAATATTGAACAGATTGATCAGGCAAGAGGAATCAATAAAGCAATGTTGAAAATGGTAGATTATATTGTGAACGAGGTAGTAGATAGTGAAAATAAGATTCTGGGTATCGCTCATTGCAATTGTCCGGAACGGGCAGATATGGTTAAAGAAGAATTGCTGAAGCGTAAACAGTGGAAAGATATCTTTATTGTAGATACCGCAGGTGTGTCTAGTATGTATGCAAATGATGGTGGAATTATTATTACTGTGTAAAGTGCAGTAACCAAATAAAATGTACTTGCCATTTTCTAGTATATTTTGTAAAATGATAGTAGTTTGCAATAAGATTAATGATATTTGGCATGGAGGTAGAGAAATGAGCCAGGCAAAAGTAGACCGCTATAAAGCGGAAAAGGCGAATCGTGCAAAGACGATGAAGCGCGACAAGATGAAAAAAAGATGTATAAAAGCAGCAGGAGTTCTTGCTTGTGCAGTAGTTGTTGTATGGATAGGTTTTTCTGCATGGAATATAGTAGACAGCAAGGTGTCAACATATGAATTGAATACTACAGAGTTGGATAATTACTTATCAAGTATGCATGATCATGAAGGACATGATGAATAAATAGACAAGAGCTATCGCGTTATGACTGCGATAGCTCTTTTTTCTTACGGAAGGGATATAGACGATCTAATGTATCCATATAGCGTTTTCGAACGGTGTCTAATAATTCATATTCGTTCCAATTCTTAAATGGTATGAATGCGCCTGCCATAGTAGAGTGCCCACCACCAGCGCCAATACCATCTAAGGCATATAATGTCACCAATCCGGCATCATAGTAAGCGGGATTGCTTCGGATGGATAATTTGATACCATCGCGGATAATGGAATATACAATGGAAAAGTTTACTTCAATCATTTCAAGCATAAAATCTGAAATATTTGCGACCAAGGTATCTGGACAACCCTTTCCGGTATATGCAAAGGAAACATCACCAAAGCATTGGATGCTCTGAATAGCATGTGCATATGCCCTTAAGTCTGAAAGTTGAAGCGTGCTGTGGTCAAGCTCTTCTAACAATTTTATTCTGCTTAAATTAAATAGGTTGTAGTACATGTCCAAATCCAGTTGAGATACAGCGCGGGTAAGATTTGCAGTGTCTACTTTGATTCCCTGAATTAAGGCAGTTGCCACGTCTGCGGTAAGCGGAATATTATTTTCAAAAAAATAATCAGCAATAATGGAACAACATGCACCGATGGATGGACGAATATCCATATAGCGGTAATTTACAGGTTCAATCAAAATAGGGTGATGGTCGATACATATGATTTCCTCGCCGATAATATCTAGTAGATTGGAATTACCACGTTGCGCATCTACTAGAATGATTTCGTCGGAATGCTTCATGCCGCAATCATCAGAATGTTTGATGTCGATATGTAGTTTTTCAATCATCTGCTTTGTGCTCTGTCGATCTACCTTACCGTAATAACATAAGGTGGAATCAATGCCTTTGTGCCTTAATAAATGTTGTAATCCAAATGCACTGCCAATTGCATCCGGATCTGGAAAGTTATGTGTCTGGATATACACATGATCATTCCGTATATGCTTTAAGAGTTCTTCTAATTTTGTCATATTTCCTCCAGTAAGAGAATTACGTTTCAAAAAATGCTTATACTTATAGTATAAACGGAAGTGCATTGTTTTACAAGCAAAAAAACAGGCGATTTTTACAATCGCCTGTTTTTCTTATTAATATTAGGAAATTACAACACTTTATTGTACAATGCATGAAATTACCTGGTATATAGAAATAGGAGAGAAATTACTTGTTATTCTCTACCTCTGCCATTTTCATAGCACGAACTTTTAAGGAAAGACCAAATAAATTGATAAATCCTTCTGCATCATGGTGGTCATATAATTCGCCGGTTGTGAAGCTAGCTAAGGATTCGCTGTATAAAGAGTATGGAGAAGTAGTTCCCGCTTTGATGATGTTACCTTTGTAAAGCTTGAATTTTACTTCACCTGTTACATATTTCTGAGTTGATTCAATAAATGCCTGAAGTGCTTCGCGAACAGGAGTAAACCATTTACCTTCATATACAACATCTGCAAATTTGTTACCGATTTCTTTCTTTAAAGTATAAGTATCGCGGTCAAGGATTAACTCCTCTAACTGCTGGTGTGCTTCCATAAGGATAGTTCCTCCTGGAGTTTCATATACACCACGGGATTTCATACCAACAACACGGTTTTCTACGATATCAATGATACCGATACCATGCTTTCCGCCTAATACATTTAATTCCTTGATAATTTCAGAAACTTTCATTTCCTTGCCATTTAAGGACTTTGGAACACCGCCTTCAAAAGTCATAGTTACATATTCGCCTTCGTCCGGAGCTTTTTCAGGACTAACGCCTAATACTAATAAATGGTCGTAGTTTGGCTCGTTAGCAGGGCTTTCTAACTCAAGACCTTCATGGCTGATGTGCCATAAGTTACGGTCACGGCTGTAGCTGGAATCTGCGGAGAATGGAAGGTGGATGCCATGTGCTTCGCAGTATGCAATTTCATCTTCGCGAGACTGCATGTTCCATGTTTCGTTGCATCTCCAAGGAGCGATGATGCGAATGTCCGGAGCTAACGCTTTGATACCTAATTCAAAACGAACCTGGTCATTACCCTTACCTGTTGCACCGTGGCAGATAGCAACCGCATTTTCTTTTCTTGCAATCTCAACTAATTTCTTAGCAATCAAAGGTCTTGCCATAGAAGTTCCTAATAAATATTTATTTTCATAGATAGCATTTGCCTGAACGCAAGGTACTACATAATCATCACAAAATTCATCGATTACATCTAATATGTATAATTTTTCCGCACCAGATAATTTAGCACGTTCGTCTAATCCGTCTAATTCCTCATCCTGTCCTAAATTAATACAGCAGCAGATAACATCATAATTATAGTTTTCCTTTAACCATGGAATGATGGCAGTAGTGTCAAGACCACCGGAATATGCTAATACAACTTTTTCTTTCATCTAACAGTTACCTCCATTATAGTTGTGTTTCTATTTTACTTAGTCAGAGGGGTTAAATCTGACAAGTTTTCTGATATGCATGTATAATATACATCATTTCTGTATGAAACGTCAAGGAGGAAAATGGGAAATGCCATATTTTTTTCAAATACAATAAAATACTTATCTACTTAAATACATTACAAAATTCTGTAAAAAAACAATTTAAAAATACAGTATTGCATATTATGCATAAAAGGTGTATAATTATGCAAAACTAAAGTAAACACTTTATTGACGAACGCATAGAATCGTTATACAATAGAAATACTGTGTGTTTTTACATATATAAAGAAACGTAGCATGTTCGGTACATAGACAGAGCCGGGAAAGGGTTATGGTGTAATTTTATGAAAACAAAGATATTTATTGATGGAAGCGAAGGAACAACAGGATTGCGTATTCATGAACGTTTTCAAGGGCGTGATGATATTGAATTATTAACAATTTCCCAGGAACTGAGAAAAGATGTAAATGAAAGAAAAAGATTAATTAATGAATCGGATATTACATTTTTATGTCTGCCGGATGTTGCCGCAAAAGAGTCAGTCAGTCTTGTGGAAAACGAAAATGTAAGGATTATTGATACTTCTACCGCTCATAGAACAGAAGAAGGATGGGCGTATGGATTTCCGGAATTGTCAGAGAAGCATAGAGAAGCAATCAAAAATGGCAAGAGAATTGCAGTGCCTGGATGTTATGCATCCGGATTTATTTCATTGGTATATCCATTAGTACAGGGTGGAATTATGCCGGCAAATTATCCGGTAAGCAGCTTTGCCTTATCCGGTTATAGCGGAGCAGGTAAGAAGACCATTGCAGTGTATGAAGGAGAAGACAGAGCAAAGGAATTGTCTTCTGGTAGAGAGTATGCACTGACACAGCAGCATAAACATTTAAAGGAAATGCAGAAGATTACCGGTTTGGAAAGAAAACCATTATTTTCCCCAATTATTGATGATTATTATAGCGGTATGGTGGTGTCTGTCCAGTTATATGCAGATATGCTTTCTAAGAAAATGACACCGGAAGCTTTATTAGAATATTTTAGAGAGTTTTATCAAGGCAAGCCTTTTATTAAAGTCAGCGAAGCAGATGATGAAGTGGCAGCAAGCGGATTTATTGCAGGAAATGGATTATCCGGTTGGGATGGCTTAAAGATTTATGTTACAGGAAACGAAGAACGTATAGTAGTGTCTTCACAATTTGACAACTTAGGAAAGGGCGCTTCAGGTGCGGCGATTCAGTGTTTGAACATTATGTTGGGATGTGAAGATAACAAAGGATTAAATTTATAGAGTAGGAGTAGCTATGATACGTGTTATGACCATAGATGATTATGATGAAGTGTATAAACTCTGGCTTACTATACATGGATTTGGAATCCGCAGTATTGATGATTCTAAAGAAGGTGTAGCAAAATTCTTAAAACGAAACCCAACCACCAGTGTAGTCGCTGTGGAGGATGGTCATGTGGTGGGTAGTATCTTGTGTGGTCATGACGGAAGACGTGGTTGTCTCTATCATGTATGTGTAGACAAAGCGTACCGCAACCACGGATTAGGCAGACAAATGGTGGCTACGGCATTGAAAGCCTTAGATGAAGAAGGAATCAACACTGTTTCCCTGATTGCATTTAAAAATAATGAGATTGGAAATGGATTCTGGAAAGACATCAAATGGAATAAGAGAGAAGATTTGAACTATTACGATTTTACGTTATCAGAAGAAAACAAAACTACATTTAATATATAAGGAGGATACAGGTATGAAGGTAATAGATGGCGGCGTAACCGCAGCAAAAGGATTTAAAGCAGCACATGCAGCAGCGGGAATTAAGTATAAGAACCGCAATGATATGGCGATGATTGTAAGCGAACAGCCTTGTAAAGCAGCAGGAACGTTTACAAGAAATATCGTAAAAGCAGCTCCGGTAAAATGGGACAGAGAACTGGTATACAATGCGCCATTTGTACAGGCGGTAGTCATTAACGCAGGTATTGCCAATGCCTGTACCGGTGAAGAAGGCATGAAATACTGCAAGGAGACAGCAGAGAAGGCAGGTAGTGTATTGAATATTCCGGAAGATGCTGTGCTTGTTGCGTCAACTGGTGTAATCGGTATGCAGCTCCCGATGGACACCTTGCGAAAAGGTATCGACATGATGGTACCGGTATTAGGAGACAGCAGAGAAGCAGGACATATGGCAGCGAAAGCCATTATGACAACCGACACCAAGCCAAAGGAAGTAGCAGTAGAAGTAGAGATTGCAGGAACAACTGTACACATCGGGGGAATGTGTAAAGGTTCTGGTATGATTCATCCAAATATGTGTACTATGTTAGGTTTCGTGACAACCGACGTAGCCATCAGTAAGGACTTATTACAGAAAGCATTAAGTGCATCGGTAGACGATACCTACAACATGGTATCAGTAGATGGAGACACCTCCACCAATGATACCGTACTTTTACTTGCAAATGGTATGGCAGGCAACAAAGAAATTACAGAAGTAAATGAAGACTATAAAAACTTCTGCGAAGCATTAAACTATGTAAATGAAGAATTAGCAAAAATGATAGCAGGGGACGGCGAAGGTGCAACCGCATTATTTGAAGTAAAAGTAGTAGGCGCGCAGACAAAAGAGCAGGCAGTTACCTTAAGTAAATCTATCGTAACCTCCAGCCTGACCAAAGCAGCCATCTACGGGCACGACGCTAACTGGGGACGAATCCTCTGTGCCATGGGCTATTCCGGTGCTGAATTTGATCCGGAACAGGTAGACCTCTACTTTGAAAGTGCAGCCGGCAAGCTCAAGATAATCGAAAACGGTGTCGCCCTTCCATACAGCGAAGAAGAAGCCACAAAGATTTTATCGGAGGAAAAAGTAACCGCAATCGCAGACATTAAGATGGGCGGTGCCACCGCAACAGCATGGGGATGCGATTTGACATACGATTATGTAAAAATAAATGCAGATTATCGTAGCTGATGAAATCATTTACGGATAATTAACACGTTCGAAAACGCCTAATATTTTTTGATAGGTAATTGCGAAACGCCAACTGGCTAGCGAATTGTCAGAATTGTTTGTGACAGATAGCTGTTTGCTACATCGTCTATATGTGACCCTCTGAAAACGTCGGCACTAAGGCTGTGTATTTTACAGCCTTAGTGTCCGCTACGTTTGAAGGGAGCGAGAGCGCATCAAATATAGACTATGTAGTAAGCAGCTATTTGCACAAATAATTCTGATAATTCGCGGATGGGTTTCACTTTCGCAAATGCCTAAATATTTTTTTGATAAGGAAAGGAAGTGACTGTTTAAGATACAGGAGCGGTCACAAGGTAACAAGAAAATGGAAAATAAAGAAATGGATTTATATTTACAAAAAGCAGAAGTTTTAATTGAAGCACTTCCATATATCCAGCGTTTCAACCGCAAAGTAATCGTAGTAAAATACGGCGGTTCCGCTATGGTAGATGACGAATTAAAAAAACATGTAATTCAGGATGTAACCTTATTGAAGCTTGTTGGCTTCAAACCAATCATCGTCCACGGCGGTGGTAAAGAAATCAGCAAATGGGTAGGAAAAGTCGGCAAAGAAGCAAAATTCGTAAATGGGTTACGTGTAACGGATGCAGAGACAATGGAAATTGCAGAGATGGTACTCAGCAAAGTCAATAAAGAATTAGTGCAGTTAATCCAGCAGTTAGGCGTAAGAGCCATCGGAATCAGCGGTAAAGACGGTGGACTGTTAAGTGTAGAGAAGAAATATTCAAACGGTGAGGACATCGGTTTCGTTGGAGAAATCACAAATGTCAACGCAAAAATATTATGGGATTTATTAGAAAAAGATTTCCTTCCGGTGGTTGCACCAATCGGTTTAGATGAGAACTTTAATATGTATAATATCAATGCAGATGATGCGGCATGCGCCATTGCACAGGCAATGAATGCAGAAAAATTAGCATTCCTTACGGATGTAGAAGGTGTTATGAGAGATCCTTCCGATAAGAGTAGTTTGATTTCTGAATTAACCATCGAAGAAGCAAAAGAATTAATCGGTAACGGAAATATCGGAGGTGGTATGTTACCAAAGATTAATAACTGTATTTCCGCAATTGAAAATGGTGTTTCAAGAGTACATATTTTAGACGGAAGAATAGCACATTGCTTACTTCTTGAAATATTTACAAACAAAGGAATTGGTACCGCTATTTTAGGCGAAGGAGAAAAGAGGTTTTATCATGAACAGTAAAGAATATATGGAGCTTGGTGAGCAGTATATCTTACATACCTACAATCGTTTTCCGCTAGTAATTGAAAAGGGCGAAGGTGTAAACCTGTATGATGTGGAAGGAAAAAAATACTTAGATTTTGCAGCAGGTATTGCGGTGTATGCATTAGGTTATGGAAATGAAGAATATAATAACGCATTAAAAGAACAGATTGATAAAGTAATGCATACTTCAAATCTGTTCTATAATGTACCGGCAGTCACAGCAGCGGAAAAAGTAGTAAAGGCATCCGGAATGAGCAAAGTATTTTTCACAAACTCCGGTACAGAAGCTATTGAAGGTGCAATTAAAGCAGCAAGAAAATACGCATATACAAAAGATGGATCTACCGACCATGAAATTATTGCAATGGAACATTCCTTCCATGGAAGAAGTATGGGAGCGCTTTCTGTTACCGGTAATGCTAAATATCAGGAAGCATTTAAGCCATTAATCGGCGGTGTGAAATTCGCGAAGTTTAACGATTTAGACAGCGTAAAAGCACAGGTAACCGATAAGACATGTGCCATTATTATGGAAACCGTACAGGGTGAAGGTGGTATTTATCCGGCGGACAAAGCATTCTTAGAGGGCGTAAAGGCAATCTGTGAAGAAAACGATATCCTGTTAATCTTAGATGAAATCCAGTGCGGTATGGGGCGTACAGGAAGTATGTTTGCATGGCAGCAGTATGGAGTGGAACCGGATATTATGACAGTTGCAAAGGCATTAGGCTGTGGTGCGCCGGTTGGGGCATTTGTATTAAATGAAAAAACAGCAAAAGCTTCTTTGGTAGCAGGGGATCACGGTACAACATATGGCGGTAACCCATTTGCGTGTGCAGCAGTCAATGTAGTATTTGACTTGTTTGAGAAGATGAATGTGGTTGACCATGTAAATGAAATTACACCATATCTTGAGAAACGTTTAGATGAGCTCGTAGAGAAATATGAGTTCCTGACAGCACGTCGCGGAAAAGGCTTAATGCAGGGATTGGTAGTGGAAGGCAAAGCACCGGGTGAAATTGTAAAAAAAGCCATCGAAAATGGTCTTCTTGTCATTACAGCAGGTTCTAATGTATTGCGTTTTGTGCCACCGCTTGTTATTACCAGGGAAAATGTGGATGAAATGATTGAAATTTTAGAAAAAAGTATGAAATAACAGTTAAAAACAAAAATAATTTTTTACGGACTGTGCAGTATAGCACAGTCCTATCGTGAATATATAAAACCTCAAAAAGGAGAACTGTTTTGAGTAAATTTCAAAGATTTGTAGAAACATGTGCAGTTGTATGCATAACAGCAGGCATGACTCTGTATGCAGCAAATTGCCGGCAAGATGAAAGTACGCAACAAGGCTCTGCGGATTGCAAGGAACTGGATTTCTGGTATACGGCAGAGGAATACCAGCCATATTTAGAAAGTGCCGTTGTTGCATATAAGGAAAAAACAGGTGTGGAAGTAAAACTGCATTATCGAAACAAGGCTGTTTATGCAGACGAGTTAGAGCAGGCAATTATTCAGAATACGGAAGAGGCACCGGATGTATTTCTCACTGAAAATAAGACATTGTCTGATTTATATTTAGAGGGTGTGGCATCCGAAGCAAATGCATCCTTTTTTGAAAAATACAAGGCGGATTATCCAGCCAACGCATTTAACAGTGTAGTATCCAATGGAAAATATGTGGCATATCCATTAGGTTTTGATACAAGTATTTTCTTGTATAATACCAATGCAACTACAGTTGAGGTGCTGACACAGGAAGATACTGTGGATGTGGATGGTGATAACATTCCGGAACAGATTGAAACATCAGAGAAAACCATTATCCCTGAAACGTTTGAAGATGTGTTGGAATTTTCTGATTCCTTTGATGGAATGAGTGGTGTGGAAAATGTGCTTAAATGGGATGTTTCAGATGTGTTTAGCAATTACTTTTTTGCAGGTGCCTATATGAAGATTGGTGGCGAGACTGGAGAAGAAAAAAACGTTGATATTGTCAATGAAAAGTCTCTTATGGCAATGCAGTATTTTAAGAACATGAAGGAATACTTTGCATTAGACATGTCATCCCTTGCTTATGAAGATATTGTGGATGAATTTGCAGATGGCAAGACCGTATTTATTGTGGTAAGAACCGATGCGGTAAAAGAGATTGAAAAGCAAAATGCTGAAAAAGCAGCTGCAATATCATCTGGTGATGCCAGTGAGGATGAAGAACTGCCTTCGCCAGTTTCGTATAATATTCTTCCAATTCCAGACTTAACGGAAGAATTAGAAACCTGTCCAATGTCTGAGACTTCAGCGGTTGTGGTGAATGATTTTTCGGATGAAAAGGAAGCTGCAAAATTGTTTGCAGAATTTTTGACTTACGAGTACGCAGATTCCTTGTATGAAAATACAGGCGTGTTTAGTGCAAAAATCTGTAATAAGAATCATTCACCGATTGTAGATGGTGTATACGCACAGTATGAAAAATCTGTGCCAGTGCCAAAGACAAAATTGACAGATACGATTCTGCTCCGGTTGGAGGCGGCGTTCGCCAATATCTGGCTGTCAGACGCAAAGACCAGCGAAACAGAGGGAGAACAGGATATAATCGTAGTAGAAGATGTGGTGAAAGAAGAATTAGAAAACGTAGAAAAGGCATTGACTGGTCTTTGATATACTTTATGAAGTAGTGAATAAAAACCCGTTGTAGAGAAACACTAAGGAAAAAGGAGGTTTGTCTATGATGGGTTTTTTGATTGCCATATTATCTGGCGCACTAATGAGTATTCAGGGAATATTTAATACAGAGGTAACAAAGAATACCAGTATATGGGTATCGGCGGCTTTTGTGCAGTTTTCAGCATTGGCAGTGTGTCTTGTTGCATGGTTTTTCTGTGATAGAACCAGTTTTGCAGGGTTGCTTACATTAGAGAGAAAATATTCTCTGCTGGGAGGTGTAATAGGTGCACTGATTACCATTACGGTAATTAAGAGCATGACAGATTTAGGCCCGGCAAGATCGGCTATGTTGATTGTCATTTCTCAGTTGCTTGTAGCATATGGTATAGAATTGTTTGGTCTGTTTGGCGTAGATAAGCAGCCATTTGAGTGGAGAAAAGCAATTGGAATGGCAATTGCAATTGTTGGTGTAACTATTTTTAAATGGAAATAAAAATATTTACATCTGGGGTATTGTAATAAGAAAAAAAGTCAGTTACAATAAAAAATGTCTGATAAGTATAGTTTCTTCCGGAATGGAGGAAGAATGAAAATAAAATGTAAAACTATTGTGATTCTCATGATTTTGTCTGCCCTGTCATTTCTGGCAGGTTGTAAGGCTCCCAAAACATCGGAAACCTTTGAAACAACACAGAACACCAGTGGAGAAGCCATTATGACTGTAGAGGATGGGGAACTGGATGCAGTGGCGACTGCGAATACAGAGGAAGACGTGATAGCTGTTGATGTAAGCGGTGCAGTAGTTCATCCTGGTGTGTATTACATACCGGAAGGTTCCAGAGTGTGCGATGCCGTAGCTGCTGCCGGAGGTTTTACAGAAGATGCAGTATCTGCAAATATTAATCAAGCAAGACTGCTTGCGGATGGAGAACAAATTCTTGTGCCTGATACACTCTCCGCGGAAGCTCGGGCAGAGACTGCTGATGGCAAAATTAATATTAACCGTGCAGATAAGGAAACGTTAATGACGATACCGGGGATTGGAGAAGCTAAGGCGGAGGCAATCCTTGCCTATCGTGAGGAGCATGGAAGTTTCCGGTCCGTAGAATCGCTTATGGAGATCCCTGGAATCAAAGAAGGCATTTATAATAGAATCAGTCAATATGTTTGTGTAAATTAATGAAAGGAAAAGCGTAGAGCACAGGTAAAGGAATGAGCAAGAAAGTTCTGGTTGTAGATGATGAAAAGTTAATTGTGAAAGGTATTCGTTTTAGTTTGGAGCAGGATGGCATGGAGGTTGACTGTGCCTATGATGGAGAGGAAGCATTGCAGAAAGCAAGTGAGAATAAGTATGATATGATATTGCTTGATTTAATGCTGCCAAAGCTGTCTGGGTTAGAAGTGTGCCAGCAGATTCGGGAATTTTCAAATGTGCCAATTATTATGTTGACAGCAAAAGGTGAAGATATGGATAAAATATTGGGCTTGGAATATGGTGCCGATGATTACATAACTAAGCCGTTTAATATACTTGAAGTCAAAGCCAGAATTAAAGCAATTATGCGAAGAACCAATTCCTCGAAAGAGGCACCAGCAGTAAAGGCAAACGTAATTGAAAGTGGAGATGTAAAGTTAGATTGCGATGGAAGAAGACTATTTATTGCAGGGAGAGAGATCAATCTGACAGCGAAGGAATTTGATGTGTTGGAATTACTTGTCACGAATCCGAATTCTGTGTACAGCCGGGAAAAGCTGCTGAAGCTTATCTGGGGGGCAGATTATCCAGGAGATGTGAGAACGGTAGATGTGCATATCCGAAGACTTCGTGAGAAAATCGAAAATAATCCAAGTGAACCGAAATATGTTCATACTAAATGGGGTGTGGGCTATTATTTCCATGCCAATTAGGAGGGGTGACCTTGTTTTTTCATGGAAAAAAAATAAAATGTAAACCATTGCGTAGTTTTAAAGTCCGCATAGCAGTAATACTAGTTTTAGTAGGCATACTACCAAGCATCATTATGGGAATGGTATTGTTACATAGCTATGAAAGTCAAGCAGTATCAGCTAAGACTATTGATTTGCAGGCTCAGTGCAACGTGATATCAAATTTGATACTCAGCAATGATTACCTGAAGAGTCAGGATTCCGAAATTGTAGATAATGAGTTGGAGCAAATATCTGCTTCTTACAATGGACGTGTTGTGATTGTTGATAAAAGCTACTGTGTTATAAAAGATACCTATGGATTAGAGGAAGGAAAGACAAGTATTGCTAAAAATGTGATACGTTGTTTTCGGGGAGAAACTGTTTCTGATTATGATGCAGACAATTCCTATATTGAGATGACTGTTCCGATTATGAAAGAAAATATTGCAGGAAATAAAGAAATTCTTGGCGTGATTGTACTTACGGTATCTACAGATGAGATTACGACAACTTTAGAGACACTTTCTAATAAAGTGCATGTACTAGTTGTGGTAATTTTATTAATTATCCTTGGTGTTTCCATTGGTCTTGTGCATTATCTGGTACGTCCGGTTACAAAAATCGGGACAACATTGGACACTTGGGAGGAAGGCATTTTAGACAACGAGTTATCTGCACCAGAGTATGAGGAAACTGAGCAGATTGCGGAAGCTTTTAACCGTTTGCTTCGTAAAATGCGCACCTTAGACCAGTCCAGAGAAGAATTTGTATCGAATGTATCCCATGAATTAAAAACACCAATTACCTCTATGAAAGTATTGGCAGATTCGTTGTTGATGCAAGAAGAGGTGCCGGCGGAATTGTATAAGGAATTCCTTACAGACATTGTGCAGGAAATTGACAGAGAAAACCAGATTGTAACAGATTTGCTATCACTTGTTAAGATGGACAAGACATCAGCTGCTTTAAATGTGAATGTGTTAGATATCAATGAGATGATCGAGAAGATATTAAAACGTCTGCGTCCGATTGCAAAGCAACGTAACATTGAAGTATTGTTTGAAAGTTTTCGCAATGTAACAGCGGAGGTGGATGAAGTAAAGTTATCCCTGGCGTTTAATAATCTGGTGGAAAATGCAATCAAATACAATATTGAAAATGGATGGGTTCACGTGTCACTGAATGCAGATCATAAATATTTTTATGTGAAAGTACAGGATTCTGGAATGGGTATCCCCGAGGATTCTGTGGATAGAATTTTTGAGCGTTTCTATCGGGTGGATAAGTCTCATTCCAGGGAAATTGGTGGTACCGGTTTAGGACTTGCAATTACAAGAAGTGCTATATTAATGCATCGTGGTGCCGTTAAGGTGGATAGTGTAGAAGGGGAAGGAACAACATTTACTGTTCGTATACCTCTTACCTATGTGGTGAATTAATTTAGAATGGAGGATCCCTATGAAGCGATATATTATGATGCTGTTGTGCATCTGTTGCCTTGCCATCACCGGATGCTCTGGTGGCGAGGAGGCTGGAGAGAAAGACGGATTTGTAATTTACTATCTGGATAGAGATAAGACTGTGTTAGAATCCAGAGAGTACGATATTTCAGATTTTGAATCGGATAAGCTGATTGAGGCATGTTTTAAAGAGTTGAAAGTAACGCCACATGGTGGGGCAGCTGCAGTACCTGAGGATGTGGAATTAGTAAATTATAGGATTGTCGAAAAGCAGCTTCAGTGTTATTTTAATGATGCATATTCCAATATGGATACTGCAACAGAGGTATTGTGCCGCTCTGCTGTTGTGAAAACACTTTTGCAGATTCCGGGGGTGGAGGGTATCTCATTTTATGTGAATGAGCAACCCTTGGTAAACAGCAGTGGAAGAACAGTAGGCATTATGAATGCAGAAAGTTTTGTGGAAAATGAAGATGGTGAGCGAAAAGCATACCAGACCACTGAGGTTGTTCTGTATTTTACGAATGGTAGTGGAGATAAATTGATTCCTGTTATAAGGGAGTTGACATATAACACAAATGTCTCTTTAGAAAAGCTGGTGGTAGAGCAATTGTTGTCCGGACCATCCGGTGAGGATGCCGGAGAGATAAAAACGTATCCTACGATACCATCAGAAACGAAAGTAATCAGTGTGACTGTGAAAAACGGAACCTGTTATGTGAATCTGAACGATGGATTTTTACAACAGGGATTAGAAGTAAAAGAAGACATAATTGTGTATTCTATTGTCAATTCCCTGGTAGAGTTAAATTCGGTAAATAATGTGCAAATTTCCATTAATGGAGATTCCAATTTGAAATATCGTAACGAAATAGATTTATCAACACCGCTTATTCGTAATCTGGATATTGTTGAGAGTAAGAGTGAGGAAAAATAATTTGAAAAAAAGACCATTATGTGTCCTTGCACTTTTTCTGACAGGAATCTTGTTTTTGTGTACATGGCAGGAGGCGATACCGGGAAAAAACGTTCCCGAACGCTACCTGCTGTTTGATAATAAAGAAAAAGCGGAAGTGACAGGTTATATATATAACCGTGAAACAAAGAATGACAAACAGTTCTATTATTTGTGCGATCTGGTATGGAACAGTGAAAAAGAAATACCATCAGATATACAGATAGTAGTAACGATAGAAAATGAAGACATCTGCCCAATCGGCAGTACCGTGACCGTTCGGGGAACGATTTATCAATTAGAAATTCCAAGAAATAAAGGACAATTTAATAGTGCGCTTTATTATCGGACTATGGGGATAGATTACCGCATGCAGGGTGATACTGTGGAATATTTGTATGGGGAACCGGGATTCGCAGAGTATCTTTGCCGTCTGAGGGAACAGTATAAGGAAAATATTTACTATTATCTCCCGGAAAAGGAGTCTGGCATTCTGACTGCTATGCTGTGGGGCGATAAAAGCGGGTTAGAGGATGAGGTAAAGGAATTGTATCAAAATGGTGGAATACTGCATATTTTGAGTATTTCAGGACTTCATGTATCATTAATAGGCATGGCAGTGTATAAGCTTTTGCGAAAATGTATTGGAAAATATGTTCCATCGGCGTTGTCGGGCTTTGTAATTCTATTTTTGTACGGCATGATTACTGGATTTGGAATATCTACCGTCAGGGCGGTGATTATGTTTGGGGTCATGCTGGGGGCAGAGGTGTTGGGACGTACTTATGATATGCTGTCAGCTATATCATTGTCAGCTATTTTGATTTTGTTAAAACAGCCGTTGTATCTATATCATTCCGGTTTTCAGTTATCTTTTGGTGCCGTGATTGCACTGGCGGCTGTGGAACCGGTAATGGAGCAAGTATTTGAGTTAAAGAAAAAAAGTATAAAGAATCTGGCAGGAAGCTTTTCTATTCAACTTGCCACGTTTCCGATACTGCTGTCTTGTTATTACTGCTATCCGTTGTATGGTATGATTATTAACTTGTTTATTTTACCCATGGTAAGTCTGCTGGCTACAAGTGGAATGATAATATCTTTATGGGGCGGTATTGCGTTTGTGGATAATGTTGCGGCGTGGCTGGCTTATTTGATACTAAAATTTTATGAGCTGATATGTAGTGTATTCTCCTATCTTCCATGTACGGTTCTTAAATTTCATAAACCAGCGGGGGAGCGGATTGCTTTGTATTATGGCGTGTTGGTACTGCTTACCTTTCTTTTGTACAAATATGGAAGAAAAGGAAAGGAAAAAAAGAAAAGAAATCGCCCAACTAGGTGTGGAGTGGTGCGAGGAATATGTGTAATACTGTGCGGATTGTTGCCTGTTATTCTGCTATATGCACCCTTTCAGTCAACACAAATTACGATGGTGGATGTGGGACAGGGGGATTGTTTTCTGGTTCGTTCCGGTAATACGGCTGTCTTGATAGATGGTGGAAGCAGTGATATCAGTCAGGTTGGAAAATATCGGATAGAGCCGTATTTGCAGTCAGAAGGAGTCTGGCAGTTAGATTATGTGATTGTCAGTCATACGGATAGTGATCATATGAATGGAATTTTGTGGTTGCTACAGGAGGGGAAGATTAAGATAGAATGCTTGATCTTTCCGGAGCCGGCAGAGAATGACGAAAATGGATGGGCGCTTCAAAATGCTGCAGTGGCAAAAGGTGTCAAAGTGATATATGGTAGACAAGGGATGGCATTACAACAGGGAGAAGGGACATTTACCTGTCTTTATCCAAAACAGAGAACCGTGGAGGATAAGAATGAAGGTTCTCTTATCTGGCGGTATGAAGTGGGAAGTTTTTCGATGCTGTTTACCGGTGACGCAGGAACACAGGCAGAGGAGTACTTATTAGAAAAGAAATTATGTGCGCCTACAACAGTATTGAAGGTGGGACATCATGGCTCGAAGTCGGCAACCAATGAGATGTTTGTGGAGAAGATTGTGCCAACCATTGCGCTTATTTCTTGTGGTGTGGACAACTCGTATGGACATCCGGCAGAAGAAACTCTTTCCACGTTAGAACAGGCGGGATGTCGTGTGTATAATACCCAGGAGACCGGAGCAGTTACGATTATGGTGAAGGATGGGAAATTGGAGGTGAATGTGTTTTTTCGGGAGTAACTTGTGTTCATTTTTTATGAAGATGTGACGATATTTAAGGTGAAGCAATGGCTTTGCCAGCATGAATGTGCCGAAGTTTTTTATGTATCTTATCATGTCAGTGTCCGGTACAGGTGTGCTTTGGTATATCCAGCTATTATGGTTATTTTCTCTTGGGCTTGTATTTATCCGCAAATTTGAAAAGGGAAGGCTATATAAGATTTGTAATAAAGCAAATCCGGTGATTCTAATTGCTTTGGGGATTTTGGTATGGGGGGCTGCTCAGATATTGAACACGCCGGTTATTGTCGTGTATCGATTTGGTATATATGGGGTAAGCTTTTTGCTCGGTTATTTTGTGTTTGCTCATGATTCTGTGATAGAAAAATTAACAAAATACTGGCATATCCTTTCTGTTGTAGCAGTTGTTTTAGGATGTGGATATGTGTATTATTATTTTGGACAAAACTATGCAATGGAACCGGTTGTGAATAGTCCGTTTTCGGTTGCTTATGGCTGGATAGCTATTTTGGCTATATTTGCAGTGGTGAAAAAATGGGGAGACGTTGCAACGTCATTTACTACATGGATGTCTAAGAAGAGCTTTGGTTTGTATGTGTTTCATTATCTGCCGTTGGCAGCAGTGGCTTACTACATGCATAAAATGCAGGTATCAGCCTTGCCATCTTATCTGATAGCAGGAGTAGCATCCTTTGCAGGAGGCTATCTTTTGTATGAGATAATAGTAAGGATTCCATTGATTCGCTGGTGTGTACTTGGTATAAAAAAGAAGGAGAGAAAGCATGTTTCGTGAGAATTTGTTGCAATTGCGAAAAATCAATAACCTGTCTCAGGAGGAACTGGCAGAAAAAGTTAATGTGTCAAGACAGACGCTATCAAAATGGGAAACGGGGGATTGAGATATAATAGTGACAAGCTTAAGAAAGCCTTATAAATAGGGCGTTTCAGAGGTTAGTCCAAATTTATCTTTTTAATCAGTTACGGTAAAATTGGTGGAGAAAGGCACCAAAAAAACTGAATATGAAACCTAGAGTGGGTGTGGACTACACCATCTTAAGCTTAGACTTCGATAAGAAGTTAGTTTAGGATGGTGTATTTTTTTACCCTTCCGATGCGTGGCTGCATTGGAATAAGTAGTGATGGCATTTCCTTAAGTTTGGTCACTTGTAAGGGAAATGCCCGAAAAGGAGGTCCTGTATGGGATTAGGAAACATTTTGATTGCAATAGTGAAGTTTTTTTTGAAGAGTGTGCTTTTTGTATTAAAGGCAGTTCTTTATGGAGCAAAGTTGTTTTTGTTGTTATTTGTGCTGGTGGCAAGGGTCTTTCTGATTTTTGCAAAAGCAGCAGTACCACAGTAGAAGGGAGCGATCTCTATGTTAAAGAAAGTATGGTTATTGTTTATGCTATGGAGTGTTTTGATGGTTTTGGGATGTTCTGGTGGTATTCCAGAAGATAATACAGAGAGCGTGGTTGTTTCAGATGATGTTGTAGCAGTAGATGATTCTGATACATCTGTGGGGACTGAGCAGACGGAAACATCTGAGATTGAGGAGCAGAGTGGAGATAGTTCTAATGTGGAAGCTTCAAATACGGAAGAACCGACAGCAGATATGACTACAACGGAAGCTGATGCGGAGCCACTAACAACAGAGGTACCAAGCGAGCCGGAAACAGTTACTACTGAGCCTGCCACATCACCTGAGGAACAACAACCAACCACACCGGAGCAGACACCACCGGCTACATCCACGGAAGTTCCTGCAACGGAAGATGAAACGCCACCTGCTACAGATGACAGAGGAAATCCTGCTGACGGAAGTCCGGTGTTTGAGATTACCTTCAACATACCGCAGGCAGAATATGTGGGATATGATGCAGACCGTGTGGCGAGGCTTGCGGCGGAGAAGTGCAAAGCCGCAGGAATGATAACACTTCCCGAAAATCTGGACAGATTGCTTGCAGAGGGAAAGATTACACAGGAAGAATACGAGGAGTATTATCCTTATGATGGTTGCGGTTATTATTCTGTATTTGTGGAAACGAATTTAAACCTTGCTTCTACTATTAGTGGAGAAAGGCTTTGCAGCGAGGAAGAGATTGCAGATTACATAGCCGGAATGATGGTATTGGAAGTAGAACCGTATTTTTACATTGAGTGTGCCGGAGTTTATCAGGGCAACAGCGTAGAGTTCTATGAGTTCCGTTGCTATCGTTAGGCAAATATTTTGAGAGAGGAGGCGACTTTTTATGGGAAAGATGGATATTCCCTATGTAGAAAAGGATGGTATTTTGTATCCGTTACTGACTTTCCCTGCTGATATGGAATTATCGGCAGTGGGAAAGTACGGACTACTGTGGTTATCCTATATGAAGGAAAATCATAAAGGAAGATTTCGTACACTTACAAGACTTGGATGTGTTAATCGGACAGCGCATAAGGTCAATGAGGAAGCTTATGAAATGTTGGATGTAATGATTAGTCAGCATATGAGAAAGCATCCGCTTGTAAATCACGGTTCCACCATAGAAATGTGGAAACTGCGTGAGCAGGCAAAGATGGTGGCAGAAGAAACCGTACTTATGGATATTGTGTATCAGTATCATTAGTGAATTGTTTTTATGGAAGGTGGTGGCTTGGCTGCCACCTTTTACAGTAGGAAAAAGATTATGCAAGGGACCGGCACCCGGATTGCCGGAGAAAGAGGTATTTATGACAGAGATTATGAGAAATGAAAGTAACTTGAACACTATGGAAGGCAGAAACTTTATGGAATTAATTCCTGAATTTCTGATTGCCATTGACCATGGCTGGAGTTCCATTAAGACTCCAAGCATCATTTTTGAGAATGGAATTACGGAGTTGCAGACCATGCCTGCCACAAAGGATAACCTGCTTGAGTTTCGAGGCAGAAAATATGTTATCGGTCAGGGCAGAATGGGTAAGCAGGAGACCAAGACAGAGAATGAAAATTATTATCTTCTGACACTGGCTGCCATTGCCAAGGAATTAAGAGAACGTACGGAGGCAAAAGTAGTTAAGGTAAATCTTGCGGTGGGTGTTCCGCTTACCCTTTATGGCAAGGAAAAGAAGGAATTTAAGAATTATCTTCGTGCCAATGACAAAGTGTCATTTCACTATGAAGGTGTACGATATGTGGTGCATTTTGGTAAGATAAGGGTATTTGCACAGTGCCATGCGGCGATTGCCAACCGAATGGAAGGGATGGACAGACTGACAGCGGTGGATTGTGGTTCGTGGACACTGGATATTATGTCGGTGGTGAATAAGGTTCCCGTCCTTGATGAGTGTCACACTTATCAGCAGGGCTTGATTACTGCCATTGACCGTATTCAGAAGGAGTGTATTGCAAAGTATGGTAAGGAAGTGCCGGAGTATATCATCAATGAAGTGATTGAAACGGGAGATACCAAAGCCATTGCCAAGAATAAGGAATCCATTATGGATACCATCAATGCAGGGCTGAAAAGATATGCTCTTGAAGTGGAAGCCAAGCTTCGTGAATTGAAAATAGACTTTGATTTTACTAATGTGGTGTATGTCGGTGGCGGAGCCGGAGTTATGAGGCGTTTTGGCAGTTGTACCGGAGAAAATGTGCGATATGTAACAGATGTCCGTGCCAATGCTCTCGGTTATCAGTACTTGGCACAGAATCTGGAGGTGTAGTCTATGGCAACAAAGTCGATTGCATTCTGGTTGAATGATAAGAACCGGGAGGATAAGGAAATCATGGACTGGCTGGATAAAGCGGTTTATGAGGGTGAGTATTATGATTCTTTGACGGAGGCTGTAAAGTGGGCAATTCTTTGTTTTATTCGTGGAGAAATCCGAACTCGGGAAGAGATGACCACAATAGAGCTTATGCAGGAGTTTGTCAGAGACTTTGCCAAGCAGAGCAGGGCAGACAATGAGAGGATTATGAAGGATGCGGTTACAAGGATTCTTGCAACCATTATTGGTGCAATGGGACAGCAGGCAGGAGGTTGTGTGGCTGTCCCTGCCATGATGCAGATGCAGGGGATGAATGTGATGCCCGTACCACCTGTGACACCAGCAGAGCCGACAGAACCAGTGAAGGAAATGGTGGAGGAATTACCGGAAAATAATCTGGAGCTTTCTGATAAGCCGCTGGACGATGATGCACTTGCTTCACTGTCTGCCATGTTTGGGGATGATGAGGAAGTTTAGGAAGTGGCAGGCGACAAGTTTTGTCAAACAAACCGTAAAACAGAATAGCAAAAATAAGTAAAAACTGTGAAACAAAATGGTTCAAATGAGCCTGATGTGTTTGACAGTTTTTTTATTACCCTTTTATCCGTATAACGGTTTGTATAACAAAAGGCAGGATATTGGCAGAAAGTGTATTACATTTTCGCCGGTAGTCCTGCCTTTTGTTTTACAGAAATTCATCTGCAAAGGTGGATTTCAGTGAAATATCGGTATAAATATCGGGGTTTTAGGGGCTGTCCCCTAACAAGATTGGAAACGCATTGCGATTTCCGTATCTTGCAGTTTTTATCTGAAAGAAATTCTGTTCACTTCGTTATGGAGAGATTTCAGAAGTGGCGCCCATAGAAATGCACGGGAGCATTGAGCGGAACAGAAAACAGATAAGCAACAGATTTTAATGATTGGAGGAATTAGGATGAAGGAGAAACAGATAACAACAAAGAGCCGGACGGCAAGGCAGAATAGAACCTTCCGTCTGTCGGATTATGAATTAAGGAAGCTGTCTGAGGGTGCAAAGGCTGCCGGGATGAATGAAAGTAAATATGTGCGTGAGCTTATCATTCATGGCGGTGTGGATGCAACACACGCAGAGGACAGAAGGAACCTTATCAGGCAGGTTAGCGGTATTGCCACCAATATCAATCAGATGGCAAAGCACTGTAATGAAACCGGATGGTTTGGGAGTACGGATGCACGCAGGATGAAAGAGGCTTTGGATGCAGTTTTGGAGCTTCTTAAGGAACTGATAGAAAGGTGGAGATAGGTTTGGCAATTACAAAGATTATGTATATGAAGGCAGGAAAGACAGGGAATGTGGCGGCACACTTAAAGCATTCTCTTGAATATATCTGTAACGAAGCAAAGACGGAGAATGGAAGTCTGGTAGGCGGTATAAACTGCCTGCCGGATTATGCCTACGAGCAGATGATAGGCACGAAAGAAATGTTTGGACAGGTCGGTGGCAGGCAGGGGTATCACTTTATTATATCCTTAAAGCCGGGGGAAGGAACAGCAGAGCAGATGTATGATATAGCACAAAGGTTTGCCGAGGAGTTTTTAGGTGGTGAATATGAAGCGGTATTTGCAGTTCATACGGATAAGGATCATCTTCATTCACATCTTGTGTTTAACAGTGTGAATATGATTAACGGAAAAAAGTACGACTACAGAAAAGGGGACTGGAAAGACCTGATACAGCCCATTACCAACAGGCTGTGCGAGGAATACGGACTATCCATAGTGGCTGCAGAGTACAGTAAAGACCCTGTGAATATGAATCGTAAGCAGTGGGAGAAGGAGCAGAGCTGGAAGGATTTCATAACGGGAGATATGCAGTATTGCAGGAATAAGGCAGAAAGCTTTGAAGAATTTGTTTTTCTTATGGAAAAGCTTGGCTATGATGTAAAAGTAGGTGCCCATATCTCCGTAAAGGCAGATGGTATGAGGCGAAGCAGAAGACTGGATACGCTGGATGAAGAGTTTTCGGTACAGAATTTGCAGGAGTATTATGAACAGCCACACTCTTACAAGTATGTGGCGCTACCGGTATATCAGCCGGGATATGCTCTCATAAAGAAACCAAAGAATGCATTTCAGCAGAGGTATTATGGGAAGCTGTACCGGATGTGCGTGGTGCAGAAGTACCGTTTTCAGTATAAGTACACAAGATATCAGCAGGACCTTATCCGAATGAAGGAGTTGCAGGAGGAGTATCTTTTCTTAAACCGTGAAGGCATTAACGGGTGGAATGATGTATTTGATACAAAGCATAAGGCAGAGAGAAGGATAGCTGATATTGATGCCAAAAAGAAGGAGCTTTACAACGAGCATGCCCGTTATAAGTACCAGTATGAGAAGGATGGGGATGTAACTGTTTATCTGTATCACGAAGCACACTATAGGGAACAGCTGGCAGAACTTAAGGAGAAGCGTAAGGAAATAAAAAGTGAGCTTGGGACCATTAACCGTTGCCTGAAGGAAAGTACCTACGCACATTTGGAGATACCGGATGATGTGGATATAGAGAACCTTTATATGGTGGATGTGCCGGAGTTTGAGGGAAGTAAGGTTTCCTATACGGAATATGATGCTTATGAGGAACTGGCAGTTGAAACCATAAGCACAGAGGCCACTATTTATGAGCCTTATGAATATGAATCCGTTACGTCGATGGATGCAGTAGATAAGGTTTGTGATGAAGCAAGACAAATGGTGACAGATGCAGAGGCTGCCATTTTAGAAGCGGAAGAATTATTATCTGATTATGAAAAGTCAGATAATATGCAGGAAGTTGTAACAGAGATAGAGGCTGAAGTACCTGCGCAACCTGAACCGGTAGAAGTATATTACGAGGTAAGCCAGCCTGTTATGACAAAGGAACTTTATTTGTCTCTTACGGATAAGGAAAAGGTGGAATGGCTTGGTTTGGCAGATTGTAGTGTGCAAGAGGCTATTCACAGATTTGTAAACAAGTTGGATTCAATTGGTATTGTTTACAAATATAGCGATGACATGCTGGATGAATTTATGAGGCTTGAGGCTGTAGTGGCAGAGAGGAAGAGAGAGCGACATCTTGAAAAGGGTGAACGGAGCAGATAACTTGTATTCATAATAAATTAGGTTCGGGACATCGGATTTCGGACCAATTTTATTATGAAAAAGTTAGAAAGATAACGTTGATAATTCCGTTTATCGTGTAGATTAATAAGGACTTTTGATGTATAATCAGATTGAGTATTTTATCTACTGTGATTGGAGTATTTCGTAGAAATAAGTATATATTACCTGTGTATTTATGGAAGGAATGGTAAAATGAATGATATTATGGATTTAAATAATAATGGTATGTTTGATGATATTTTGAGTATGATTTATTCTGCAAAACAAAAAGCGGAATATCAGGTCAATACAACAATAATCGAGCTTTATTGGCAGATTGGTTCTTATGTATCTGAGCGAATTGCAAAAGATGGATGGGGAAAATCAACTGTAAAAGAACTTTCGGCTTATATTTTAAGTAAAGAGCCGGGAATTCGTGGTTATTCCGCACAGAATATTTGGAGAATGAAACAGTTTTTTGAAACATACAAAGACAAACCAGAACTCTCAACGCTGTTGAGAGAAAATTCATGGTCTAATAATATGCACATTGTTTCTAAAACAAAATCCTATGAAGAAAAGGAATTTTATCTTAAGCTAGCAGCAAAGGAAAAGTATAAGGCAAGGGAATTAGAAAGACAAATCGATAGCGGATATTATGAAAGACTATTGTTATCAAGTGGAAAAGCGCCTTCAGCTCTTGAGGAACGGGATATGAGCGGTGTTTTACGTGATATGTATATGTTGGAGTTTCTTAATCTGCCTGAACCATATAAGGAATATGATTTGCAGAAGGCAATCTTGAAAAATATGAAAAAATTTTTACTGGAATTTGGAAGAGATTTCCTTCTCGTTGATGAGGAGTATCATGTTCAGGTTGGGAACAATGATTATTATGTAGATTTGCTCTTTTATCATAGGGAATTGCAATGTCTTGTAGCAATTGATTTGAAAATTGATGATTTCAAACCAGAATATTTAGGGAAAATGGATTTTTATTTAGAGGCATTGGACAGAGATGTGAAGAAGCCTCATGAAAACCCAAGTGTTGGAATGATTTTATGTAAAAATGCAGATACTGATGTTGTAGAATATTCTTTGAGCAGAAGCTTATCACAAGCAATGATTGCAGAATATAAAACTAAATTAATTGATAAAAAAATTCTGCAAAAGAAACTTGATGAATTGTATGATATTGAGGAAGAATCAAGAAACTCTCAACAGTGATGAGAGTTTTGTTCAAAGGTTCCATTGATGGATAGGCGGCTGTAAAAAATGGCTGCCTATTTTTAGTTTGCGCGCCATGGGCGCGCTCTAACGGGTGCAAGTCCCGAACACGCCCAGATAGTGGGAAGTGTATAGCTGAACAGCAAGGGTGTTCACTGTGAGGTGAAATCTGAAGGAAGCTGTAAGCAAATCTCTGGTCCGACGGACAGAAATCACATATAAGGCTAGGCTACGAGAGATAAGTTGGCTAGAAGCAACGAAGTCTAATAACTATCACATTTGTAGTAGCAGAGTAAATGTGGCGGATATATGGAGGGAAAGAGCGTGCACCTTAAGCGTGGAGGTCTCACAGAGGCTTTATTAGCCTAGTAACAACGAACTGTGAGGAGTCAGCAGAGCCCATAGTAGTGAAGAAGTTTCTGTAATGGAAATGGAGCAAAGGGGCGAACAATCAATAAGTTTGAGTAAGTCTCGTATTGCAGAGAAGACATACATCTGCCGTAACCAATCGGGTAAAAGGTGGTCAAATCAAGCGAGACGGAAAGGAAAGAACGCATGGACACAAGTAGTCTAATGGAGCAGATACTATCAAACGATAATCTCAACGGAGCATGTCTGCAAGTCGTAAGAAATAAAGGTGCAGAGGGAGTGGATGGAATGAAGTACACAGAACTCAAGGAACATCTTGCAAAGAACGGCGAAACTATTAAGGAACAGTTGAGGACAAGAAAGTATAAACCCCAACCAGTACGAAGAGTGGAGATACCAAAGCCTGATGGCGGTGTCAGAAACCTAGGAGTACCAACAGTAACAGACAGATTTGTACAACAAGCCATTGCACAGGTGCTAACACCAATCTATGAGGAACAGTTCCATGACCATAGTTATGGATTTAGACCGAATAGGTGTGCACAGCAAGCAATCCTAACAGCACTGGACATGATGAATGAAGGTAACGATTGGATTGTAGATATTGATTTGGAAAAGTTCTTTGACACAGTAAATCATGACAAGTTAATGACCATTATCGGAAGAACAATTAAAGATGGAGATGTTATTTCCATCATACGAAAGTATCTTGTCAGCGGAATCATGATTGATGATGGATACGAGGATTCCATTGTTGGAACACCACAAGGAGGAAATCTTTCGCCACTATTGGCAAACATCATGCTGAATGAACTTGATAAGGAAATGGAAAAGAGGGGGCTAAACTTTGTGCGATATGCGGATGACTGTGCGCCACGAAGGCGTGTCCAAGTGGCATAGCCACTTGAAGACAGCCATGCTGTACAGATGATGGCGGTGGGCCCGCCGAAATCGCCATACAGGTGGAGATTTCAAACTACCTTAAGGTGCTGTGGTCAAAAGCCATGGTATTGAGCGTTAAGGAAAAGGCAGTAGAAACTGTCAGGTGCGTATTAAGGAGATGAACGAACAAGTGAACCACTTACGAAAATGTCGAAAGCGTAGAGACTCCATCAAAACCAGGGGGTAGTCGTTAACCTGGGATAAGTCTGGGGGAAACCTGTTTACTGACCAGATGGTGGGCGGCATAAAGGTGGCATGAACTTAATACAGGCGTTTGTACGGAACGTGGGAACCCACGGGCTGATGTTAAGGGAGTATATCAAGCGGAAGAACCGCAAGATAAGAGTACCAATGCAGTCATGGGGGCAGATTGGGTTGTAGTAGTGAAGAAATTTCTGTAATGGGAATGGAGCGAAGAACCCGAATTATTCAGTTTCAAGAATAAGTCAACTTTGAAAGGATTGACAATGATGGAGAAAATGAACTGATAATTTGTGGCACTTATGGTGGAATATACCTTGATGCTCGTGATAATAAGGTATATATTTTTGCTATAGGAGATGGTAATGCCAATGTACTTTCATATACCTATTATAACGGCGAAATATGGATTATGTACAGTAATAGCATGAATGATGGGTATGAATGCTACCACATGGAAAAATATGAAGGTGCGGACAATTTAGTTGCTGAAATGAGTTTTAGTGCGGAACTTGTTGATGCAAATAATCCTGAGGCTGGAATGAAATACTTATTGAATGGGAATGAAATTTCTTATGATGAATATACAGCATTTGGTAGCAAAATCTTTGCGGCTGAAGAAAGTACAAACTAAAGCATGTAAAGGGGCGTATTATTATCTCGCCCCTTTATCTCTGCTTCGGTAAGGTTGGCTGGCATACTGTCTGTCAACCTTTTCTTTATATCGTTGTATTTTTTCGTGCATGGTTTCGGCTTTTGGAGTGGCTTTCTCTCCGTAGGCTTCATCCCACTTGGCATATTCTTTCAGATATGCTTCTGAGGCACGCTGTGCGGTATAAAATGCTGTGTAGAAATCCTGCACCGTTGCAAATCCATGCTGTCTGACGATACCGGATAATCTGGCTTTGAGGGTTCGGATTTCCTCGTTTTTGGTGGCAATTCTGCTTTCAAGCTCCTTTTTCTTGGTAAGCCTTGCAAGTCCCTTTAAATCGCTTAATTCAATTTCCAACATATTCCTTTCACGTTCTGCTTCAAAGATAAGATGATTTTGCTTATCAAGCGTAATCTTGATTTTTTGAAGTTTTGGGAAAGCGGCTGCTTCCAGTGGCATAACCGGTCTTGGAGGTATCTGTGGCTTGGACTGTTCTGCAATCTCTGTTTCGGGAACGGTTGCAGTAATAGTGTTTACTGATAGCTCAGGCTCGGTCAATTCTTCCGCAACCGGAGCGGTAACAACACTTGCTTTGTCCCCTGTTTTTGTAACAGCCTTGCTTCCGTACTCTTTATCAAGAGCTTCATAAAACGGCTTGTTTTTTAGTTCCCTTGCGGCGGTCAGTACATCGTGAATCAGAAGTGCCAGTCGGTTGGTTGCCCCTCGTATGATATTGGCAAGCACTTCCGGATAGTTGCCCCATGCTTTGATGGAGTTACGGATACGGTCTGTGATAAATTCCTTTTTTATCTGCCGTATTTCATCCTCCGGCACTTGGCTGACTATGGCTCGGTCTACTTCGTGATTCCATTGCATACGCACCTCATTATCTTCCTTTATCTGTTCCGCTTTGGGATTGTTCTTGCCGATTTTCTTGGTGGCAAGGTACAATCCGTTTTTGTCAAATACATGGAGCTTGTCTTTATCGTCCTCTATCAGAAGATTGATAAGGTCGGTGTAGAAGCGTTTTGCCTCGTCCAGATAATGTTCCTGCTTGAATAGCTTGTTTTTGGCAGTAAATAAGGTTCGAACATAGACTTCGCCTTTTTTGATCATTTTACAGCCCTTACGGACATTCCCGCTATCGTCCAGTATCTCTTTCTTGGTGCGTACGTGCTTGTTTTGTTCATTGTAGAACATATTGTGTGTTGCAATCTTTTCTATGGGTTCCGGCAACAGTTCCCTTTCGGAAAAGATGAGATGGATATGATAGTTGGTCTTGCGTTTATTGTGGTGCAGGGCTGATACACACTCTACACCATATATTTCTTTAAAGCGGTTGGTAAACAACTGTAATAGTTTGTCAGGGTCATACAAATCGGGAAAAGATTCCGACAGGGCTATAATCAGTTCCCTTGCCTCGATACATTTCCCTTCTGCACCACTTTTTAGAAATTCCTGCTGATTAAATCTGGAAAGCTCCGTCCAGTAGTGGCGGTCTATGGTTTCATAAACCGCATATAAATTTTCCTGCTTGGCGTGACTGGAAATATAAGTAATCCTGCCACGGACATTGTGGAGCTTGCTCATCTGAATAAATGAATTTCTTTCGATAGTGCTTCCTCCTCTCGTAAATGTTTCTTAGGGAAAGAGGTGGAAGGATTATATAAGTGAGTGGATAGCTTAGGCTATCCGGTTACGAACTAAGTGCCGTATCCGGCACTACCAGCCCTGCAAGGGCGCATTCAGAAATTGCAGAGCAATTTCTTCATTACGCGGCTCTCGCTAAGTGCGTCTGCAAGCAGC
>JBGVMW010000170.1:0-3025 GCA_045125095.1 Lachnospiraceae bacterium | reverse complement strand
AACCCGTTGAGCGGAAAATCATCATCTGGCTGCACTCCAGTCGCTCAACGGGTATGGAATCAGCACCAATGAGCGGCCGGAGGACATTGCAAGCCAGTTTTTCCGCTCAACGGGTCGTTTCTGAAAGCGATCCAGTGTTCTGATGGACCCCGAACATCCGGGATTTTACGTTAAGCCCTTAGACACATACTTTTGCGACTGATCCATTACAAGACGGGTATGTACAAAAATATAGGAGTGACCTGTGTCACTCTTAACTATTTATATATCAATTTATTGACTTGTGAGATTTTGTCGAAATTTACTTACCGATGCATTATCTTGTAAGGTGCAGATAGCCAATAAGATAGGTTTGAAATTCCAACAAAACCTGTTAAAAGTCTATACAAATATCGTATTATATCAAAATCTTGTAGATGACACGATTATACAAATATAGATAGATATCGTATTATATCAAGTGTTATTTTGGTCAAAATCTTGAATATTATAACTACTGATATTTGTATCGATTTTCAATTAAATGCACGCATTTTTACTCTCTACTCAATAGGAATCTGAATGATCGAGAGCCATTTCTCAGGGTCTTCCTGATTCCAGATGCCGTCGATGTAGCAGTAGCGAGGATGTCCTACAACCTTGTAACCTTGCTCTTCCACATAGGCGAATGCTTCTGTGAACGATTCATATAAACGATCGTATGGACCATAATGTTTCATGCAAAGCGCCTTCGGAACTGCAGGGAATTTCTTGAACTGAATTATACTGCTGTCTGTGCCCATTTCTTCAACCTGCTCACAGTATTCTATGTCGATGTCAGTCGGTGTGTACTCCTTGTTATGCTCGATTGTAAAGCAGTAGCCAGGAGGAGGACATTTGCAGCCGAGTCTCTGCATTTCAGGGCCGATTACAGTGTAACATAATATTCCCAATGCGGAGTAGTCTGAAATGACTTCGCGATGAGATGCAACAATCACCTCTGGCAATGATTCAATAGTGAACTTTTCCATTTTCTTAATCTTTTTGTGAGAGTCTATCCATTCGAGCAGTTGATGGCGTCTTGCTATCAGTCGCTGAAGCTGCCTTTCTGTTTCCTTAATCTTCTCAGTCAACTGCTCTACACTTGGAGTGTGAGATTCTTCGTCATACAGACCCCTTATTTCCTCAAGTGTAAATCCAAGCTGCTGCAGATGTCGGATTGAATTAAGCTTCTGCATCTGACCGATGCTGTAGTAACGATATCCAGTCCATTCATCTACTTCATTTGGAATAAGCAGTTCCTTCTGCTCATAATGACGCAATGTCTTGACGGTGACCTGCATTAAACGGGAAAACTCTCCGATTTTTAATCTTGTTTTATTACCCATTATCGTACGATTTTTTGCTAGCAGGTGCAAAGATAAGGCATGACCCAAGGTACGAGTCAAGAGAAATGTAAATATAATTATCTATTATAATACTAATATTACTAATTATATATAATAATATATATAAATATCAATATGAAATATATTATGCGTATCTATTAATATTTGGCGAAAAACTTCTTGAAATACAATAGGTTACGCTGTTTTAATTTTGAAATCTGCTCTATATTTTTGCCCCATGATGTAGAGGGAATAGTTCCCTCTCTAAACCTGTTAATTTAAAGAAGTTATGAGCAAAAGACATTTCATTGTGTCGATCAAGACCATTGACGACATGCTACTTTTCCCGACAGATTTCAATGGTGAGGCGTTTTTATTAGGAGCCACCGCAAAAGCTAGTGCAAAGACTGGAGTTATCATTAAAGGGTACGCCTCTTTTCCTACTGGTCTGGAGCTGGTGTTATATTGTAAGAGCGGCCAGGAGGCGCGCATGTTTGCAGACGAGATTGCGAATACAATATACATAAAGACAAACAGCATGGGGCACATCATACATAGTTTCGGAATACATATAGGTGAACTGACTAATGATGAGCGAACTCTGGAAGCAGTCATGATGGACATGATGACTCGTAGCATGGCTGCACGTGGACTTGATATGGAGTCTATTCCTACATTGTCATTTAGTGCGGATGGTAAGTTATTAAATTAAAATAGTTGTTAATGAATAACGATGTTGTAATTTATCAGTCTGCTGATGGACTTGTGAAAATTGAGGCGATAGTTGATGCCTCTAATGAAACTATTTGGGCTACGCAGAAGGCGATGGCTCAGTTGTTTGGGATAGATTTATCCGGAGTGTCAAGGCATATTTCCAATATTTATGATATCGGAGAACTGGAACGTGATACGACACTTGCAAAATTTGCAACTCCCGTGCAGAGTGGCTTCAGAGGCATAATTTCAAAGGAAATTGAGTACTATAATCTGGACATCATAATAGCTGTAGGCTATCGTATAAACTCTGTAAAAGCAACAGCCTTTAGAAGATGGGCGACCTCTGTTTTGAAGCAGTATATGATTAAAGGTTATGCAGTAAATCATAATGCTGTTTCAGAGCAGAAGTATGAGGATCTCAAACGTGCCTTGGGCTTGCTGGAGAACGTATTCGGTCAGAACCTGATTATGGCTGAACAGCAGGCTAAAGAGCTGTTTGCAGTAGTCAAGGATTATACCTATGCGCTGGATACTCTAGATGCCTATGACTATCAGAGCCTTGAAATATCTGATACTACCCTTCAGGAGAAGTTCCGTGCGACATATGAGAGCGCAATGGATGCAATTCAAAGCCTGAAGGAAAAGTTCAAGGAGAGCCAGTTGTTTGGAGTCGAGAAGGACAAGTCCTTCCATAGCAGCATAGGCCAGATATATCAGACATGGGATGGTCAGGAACTCTAACCAAGCGTAGAGGAGAAGGCTGCGATGCTTCTGTATCTCGTTGTGAAGAATCATTCATTCGTGGAGGGAAACAAGAGAATTGCCGCGACTCTGTTCCTATGGTTCCTGCAGAACAACGGCATCCTCTACCGTCCGGATGGCACTAAGAGAATCGCCGATGGTACCCTTGTCGCATTGACCCTGATGATAGCAGAAAGCCG
>JBGVMW010000169.1:0-1912 GCA_045125095.1 Lachnospiraceae bacterium | reverse complement strand
CAAAAGAACGATAATAAGATCTTGGATTTGTTGGGCTGTGAGAACAACGAACTGTTTTTGAGATACTTTAAGGAGGATCTAAAATATCTGATAAAGAAGCATCCTCATCTTTTTGGTGGAGAGAAACCAAACGAGCTTCCCGACGATTATTGGAGCAACCATATTTCAACAACATTTGTAGAAACGGTCAGATGGTGGCTTGATAACGGAATGAAGGAAAATCCGCAAATGCTTGCTAACTATTTTTATATAGCAATATATGGGGAGGAAAAATAAATCACATAGGTTGTCAAATTCCAATTTATTAAACAATCTAATAGACACTATTGTCTACCTAAACCACGGCATTTCTCGCTTTGTGTCGTGGTATTTTTATAGATCTTCTGATATAATTGCCGATGAAAGGAGGTATACACAAATGAACCAAAGGAAAATTGGAGAATTTCTTAAACAACTACGAAAAGAAAAAGGGTTAACCCAAGAAAAATTGGCAGAGCATTTCTATGTTTCATCTCGATCTGTATCTCGATGGGAAACAGGTAGCAATATGCCTGATGTAGATATGCTCATCGAACTTGCGGATTTCTATAATGTGGATATTCGTGAAATTATTGACGGAGAAAGGAAAAGCGAGAGTATGGATAACGAAACCAAGGATACATTGAAAAAAGTAGCAGAATATGCTACCGAAGAAAGCAACAAAAGAAAAGAAAGATTACGCACTATGTTGGCAGGATCTACTTGTCTAATGTTAATTAGTTATTTGCTTTTTGGAAGCGAACACAAAGGACGACTCAACGGCATTATTCCAGAAGCAATTTGTGGTGATATTATGTCTTTTGTTTGCGGTCTTGCCGTTGCTTCATTGGTATTGTATGCCTTGCATTGCTTGGGTGCTTTTGATAAAATCGGTCAGTGGAAAGAGAATCGCAAGAGTAAAAAGCATTAACCATTTTGCAATCAAATTCCAATAGGTCGAACAGTTCGGAAAATAAGAATTTGACAAAGGTACAGTTATGGAAAAATATCAATATATTACGTTGAGAGAAAAGCCAGACTTAAAAAATTCTGCAGCGGAATGGTTTCACAGCAAATGGAAAGTCCCTACAGAAGCCTATCTGGAATGTATGGATGCATATTTGCAGAATGAAACAGAATACGGCTGGTATCTTTGTTTAGACGGCAATCAAATTATCGGTGGAATGGGTGTAATTGCAAATGATTTTCATGACAGAAAAGACTTAACGCCTAACGTATGTGCCGTTTATACGGAAGAAAAATATCGGTTTCAAGGAATTACAGGAAAGCTGTTAAATATGGTTGCGGATGATTTAAAATCAAAAGGGATTTCACCAATTTATCTTGTTACTGACCATATTGGATTCTATGAAAAATATGGATGGGAGTTCCTGTGCATGGTTCAAGGTGATGGCGAACCCGATATGACAAGAATGTATATCCACCGATAAATTCCAATTTGTCGATGAGATTACAACTGAAAAATATAGCGGCAAGGACGTAAAAAATCCTTGCCGCTATCTTCATATCTGCTTATATTTTGCGGTCAGCACTTCCTCACAATCATCCTCGGCGGTATCCGTAAAAAGCTCACGTTCATACGAGATGTCATCCTGCATCAGGCAAAGCTCAAGAAAGCACAAAAAGATACCGATATCAATGCGGTTGTAATGTGCCACCTTGTCCGCAGGCATAATACCGCGCTTGCCCGGCTTCTTGTAGCGGTAGACGGTCAAGGCTCTTTCTTCTGTCGTTACCTTCCACGGTTGTGTGTTGCAGGCACTTGGCGTAAATCTTACGATGTTGCCGATCTCACGGTAATGCTCACCGTTCCATATCTCATCAAGCGACTTGCGCTTGCTCTTATACATATCCTTGCGGAACTTATCCTCGG
>JBGVMW010000168.1:0-1611 GCA_045125095.1 Lachnospiraceae bacterium | reverse complement strand
CATAAAAATACCGTAGGAATTACGGAAATTAACGCCCACGGAGAGTGTGTAAGTCCTTTTGCCAAGGCAGAAGGCTGTTCTCGTAGAAGTGGGAATCTCCCTCCTCAAACGCCTAGGCGTTAGGAGGGAGTAATTCAATTTTGGAATCTAAATTTTCGGAGTATTATTGCAATACGGCTTTAAAACATTGCATTTCTAAGGCATATTTAGATACGGGAATTATAAGTGGTAGAATATATAATGATGAACGTATGGAAAGTGATTTGGGATTGAAATTAGATACAGTTTCAGATGATAACAATTTTTCGTTATGTTCTGATACTAGGCAGTATCTGCATGGTATTAAGCAAATGATATCACATTATGTAGGCGTAGTTAATTTTTCCAAAAGGAATTTTTATATTAATCAGCGTACAGAAGCTCAAAAGGCTGTGGGAGAGTACTATGATTCTAATACCAGCTTGTATTTGGGAACTATCGTATTTAATGACAAAATAGGTGAATTGGATGACTGTTATGTAAACTATGCTAAACGTTATCATAGTTTAGCGGAAATTTTCAATAGTTGTAGGCCTGATAACATTCCGCTTACTGTTTTGCCGGAAGTATTGAATTATTCTTTGTTCAAGAATAATAATTACACATTGGAAGCCAAAATAAAAGAATTTTATTTTGGGCAGCAGTGATACGGTTATTCTGTTAAGGCTAGATTTTATGATGTATTCTGGATATTAAGCAGAGGTAATAGTTTATGGAAACAGATTTTAGTGAAAATGATTTGGAGTATGCAGTGGGCAGGCTGCTGGCAACCCGGAAGCTGACGATTGCCTGTGCTGAGTCATGTACTGGGGGCTTGCTGTCCGGCAGGCTGACGGCAGTGCCGGGGAGTTCTGCTTATGTGATGGGGGGCGTGGTGTCCTATACGAATGAAGTCAAGGTCAGCCATCTGGGAGTGAAGCAGGCTACGCTGGATGCCGTGGGGGCTGTAAGCCAGGAAACTGCCGGGGAGATGGCAGAGGGGATACGCTGCCGCATGCACACGGATATTGGCGTAGGTATAACAGGGATAGCCGGTCCTGGCGGTGCTACGGCAGACAAGCCTGTGGGGCTGGTGTATATATCTGTGTCCGGCTGTAATGGTACGGTGGTTACACGCAATGTTTTTCAGGGCAATCGCCAGCAGGTGCGCTGGCAGGCAACAGAAAAAGCTCTGGAGATGGTAGCGGAGTACGCTGGTGGATTGCCAGATAAGTCGAGCAGAGGGTATTTACTATAAGGAAATCCCCCTACACGCCCAGAGAACTGCATCAGAGGCTTATTGTCGTGTATTCCCCAAAATATGCCAGATATCAAAAAACAATAAGGGAAAAGCAGATTGAAAGGGCAAAATGCATGCTTTCTGATGGTACTGCAAAGAGAACCAGCAAGAATCCAAATGATCCGCGGCGCTTTATAAAAAAGATAGCAGTTACCAATGATGGTGAAATAGCAAATATCCATGATCTTCTCGATAATGAAAAAATAGAGAATGAAGCTCTTTATGACGGATTATATGCTGTCTCTACTGACCTTCTTGATGATGAGGTAAGCGATATAATACATGTAAGCGAA
>JBGVMW010000167.1:0-30645 GCA_045125095.1 Lachnospiraceae bacterium | reverse complement strand
TTAGAGGGTTGGATTGGTGCGTTAAGCGGAAAAATATAGTTGTCTGAGCTTGCGAGTTCTATATTTTCCCGATTGTCCTTAGCAGCAATTCAAGCCTCTTAGAATCACTTATACCTTGGAGCCTGCCCCATTTCCCAATCTTCACTGCAACCCGGAGCCGGACGGGCAACCAACAGCCCCTCTCTCTGCCGGACGGTTGACTAACACACTTGGCCGCACGGACAAATCCGAATTCTTGATATATATACCGCAGTTCAAACTGTCATAACAACTAGCGTTTTCGTTATGGTAGGCAGAGAGAGGGGCTGTTTCTTGCAATCAGACGCTGTTTGTTAGATGTCTAGTGGTTCTTAGGGATTTTTCTTGGTGCGTTAATCGGGAAAATATAGTTGTTTGAGCTTGCGAGTTCTATATTTTCCCGATTGTCCTTAGCAACAGGCAAAATCCCTTAGTACCACTTACAGCTAAGTGCCCTGACTCTGATAGCAAGCAACAGCCCCTCTCTCTGCCGGACGGTTGACAAAAACACACTTGACGCACGCACAAATCCGAATTTCCCCATGCGAAACACATCGCCCCACTACAACAAAAACTCTGCCATCGCATAATTACTGACAGAAATTCCTTCCTCTGTCAAATGCACTGCATCCCTTGTTTCCACTAAGAGTCCTTGGGATACCAGCTTTCTTATTACATCCCCATACACCTGACTCATACTTCTACCAAAAGTCTGATAAAATTCCGGTTTTGACACACCTTTTATTTTCCTAAGACCAAGAAACATCGTTTCTTCCATCTGTTCCTGAGTAGACAATACATTTCGCTCTGAACAGGGGATTGCAACTCCTTCCGGCGTATTTAAGTATTCCCTCAAATCACTCGTGTTTGTAAAGCGTGTATTTTCCAAAAGAGAAGCCGCTCCTAATCCAAATCCCCGGTAATCCGTTCGATTCCAATATCCAAGATTATGTCTGCACTCTTTTCCTTGTCGGGCATAATTGGATATCTCATACCGCTCGTAACCGTGGGTATGCAGTAACGTTTTCGTCAGTTCGTACATATCACGCTCTGTTTCTTCTGACGGTAAATGCGGATTAGCAATTGACTTTCCTTCCTCACGCAAGCGGTTTTCCTCACCGTACCACTCAAAAAACGGGGTGCCTTCCTCTACAATCAGGCTATAGGCAGAGATATGCTCCGGTTGTAGACGGCATACTTTTTTCAGACTGTCCTCATACTGCTTTGCTGTCTGATCTGGCAAGGCAGATAACAGATCAATGTTAATATTGTCAAATCCACATTTTCTCGCCTGCGTGTAATTATCCAGAAAATCCTCATAAGTATGGATTCGTCCTAATGCTTTCAACCTGTCATTGTTAGTGTCCTGCAAACCAAAGCTTATGCGGTTTATTCCTAAGCTTTTGTATGTCTTGAGCTTAATGGAAGAACAGGTTCCCGGATTGACTTCCATGGTTATTTCTGCGTTATCTGCTAAGTTGTAATTCCTGTGTATGGTATTCATAATCTGCTCTGTCTGCGTGAGAAAGAGGAGAGACGGCGTCCCTCCTCCTATAAAAACAGTACTGATTTGATAATCTTGTAATGATGCAGCTTCCTCCACCAACTCCATACACAACCGGTCTACATAGGCTTGTCTGGTCTGTTCATCCACAGGTCCTGATAAAAAATCACAATAATTACACTTTTTTACACAAAAAGGAATGTGGATATAAAGTTCTAATTCTTTCATTAATTATCATCCAGCTTCAATACGCTCATGAAGGCCTTCTGTGGAATCTCCACATTACCTACCTGACGCATACGCTTCTTTCCTTCTTTCTGCTTCTCTAACAGCTTTTTCTTACGGGTAATATCACCACCGTAACATTTTGCAAGTACGTCCTTACGCATTGCTTTTACCGTTTCACGAGCAATGACTTTTCCACCAACTGCTGCCTGAATTGGAATTTCAAATAAATGTCTTGGAATTTCGTCCTTTAATTTTTCACACATCTTGCGACCTCTTTCGTAAGCCGAATCTGCATGTACAATAAACGACAACGCATCCACTTCCTCTTTATTGATTAAAATATCTAATTTTACAAGCTTAGATGGTACGTATCCCTTTAATTCATAGTCAAAAGAAGCATATCCTCTGGAACGCGATTTTAACGCATCAAAGAAATCATAAATAATCTCATTCAATGGCAAATCATACTTAATTAACGCTCTTGTCTCCTCCATGTACTCCATACTGAGATATACACCACGTCGCTCCTGGCACAAGTCCATAATCTGTCCAATAAATTCCGAAGTAACCATGATTTCCGCTGATACCATTGGTTCTTCCATGAAATCAATCTCTGACGGGTCCGGCAGATTGGATGGGTTGGTAAGCTCAATCACTTCTCCACTGGTCTTATGCACTTTATATACAACGCCCGGTGCAGTCGTTACCAGGTCTAAATTATATTCACGCTCTAATCGCTCCTGAATTATCTCTAAATGCAACAATCCTAAGAAACCACAACGGAATCCAAATCCTAAAGCAATGGATGTTTCCGGCTCATACTGCAATGCGGCATCATTTAACTGTAATTTTTCAAGAGCATCCCTAAGGTCACCATATTTTGCACCATCAGCAGGATATAATCCGCAGTATACCATAGGATTTACTTTCTTATAACCAGGAAGTGGCTCTGCACAAGGTCTGTCTGCATCCGTTACGGTATCTCCTACCTGTGTATCTTTTACCTTTTTAATACTTGCTGTGATATAACCAACCATGCCGGCAGATAATTCCTCACATGGAATAAACTGTCCTGCTCCAAAATAACCAACTTCTACGACTTCTTCTACCGCACCGGTTGCCATCATACGAATGCGAGTACCTTTTTTCACCGTTCCCTCTTTGATACGGCAGAAAATAATAACACCCTTATAGGCATCATACAAAGAGTCAAAAATCAATGCCTTCAACGGGGCATCGGCATCTCCTGTAGGTGCCGGAATTTTCTTTACTATCTGCTCTAATACCTGCTCAATATTTAACCCTGCCTTAGCTGAAATCTGTGGTGCATCCTGCGCTTCCAAGCCAATAACATCTTCAATCTCGTCGATAACTCTCTGTGGCTCTGCACTTGGTAGGTCAATTTTGTTGATAACAGGAATCACCTCTAAGTCATGGTCAAGTGCCAGATATACATTTGCCAACGTCTGTGCCTCAATACCCTGCGCTGCATCTACAACCAGTATTGCACCATCACAAGCAGCAAGGCTTCGTGAAACTTCATAGTTAAAGTCTACATGTCCCGGTGTATCAATCAAATTAAAAATATATTCTTCGCCATCCTCTGCCTTATATACGATACGAACGGTCTGCGCTTTAATTGTAATACCACGTTCACGTTCCAAATCCATGTTATCAAGAACCTGTGCCTGCATTTCACGACTGGTCAACAAGCCTGTTTTTTCTATAATACGGTCTGCCAACGTAGACTTTCCGTGGTCAATATGTGCGATAATACAAAAATTTCGTATTTTATTCTGCTCTATCTGTGCCATACACTACCTCTATTTCTGTAAATATTTCCATACTAATACAACACTTCTTATCTTGTTCACTGTATCATCATAAATTAAATATCTGCTATACCAGGTAAATAAATTACTTCCATACGTGTTATTTGATAAGCATTGTACCATGATGCATAATTAAAAACATTATAACACAATTTCATATTATCTAGCAAGTATCTACCATTACCGGTTTGTATTTGCTATTTTTTCCCATGTAAAACCTCATTTAAAACAAAAGCCAGTGGCTCCATTGCATTCAATTCCTCCTGCAATGTATTGGTCTGGGCACCAACCTCTATCACAACACTTTTCGGAAGCAAATGCAGATTATAACGGTATCCCTTCAGATAAATTCTTCTTGCATACCCCGGAAAATATTCTTCTGCCGCCTTTTGCAGTTGAAAGGAAAAAGCAAGATTTCCCTCTAAATTATCATTTTTCAGATATTCTACTTTCCCCACTGCATTTAGATAACTTAACCCATTAAAAAACATAATCTGTGCCGTTGGTTTTCCATCTACGTCTGTAACAAGATGCTGATCTTTTTGTACTCCGTCACTATGTATATCAAGAATTACCTGTATCGAAGGATTTTCTTCCAGAATTTGTATCAAATCCGGCTGTGCCAAGGAATACGCTTCATTCCTGTCCAATTTTCCATCAATCATATCATATTCTTTTGTATGATGAAGAACTTGAAATCCGTACTGTTTCTCTAACAATTCAGTTAAATATGCTCCTACTGCCACAATGCTGGTGTTCGGATCACCCTCTACCGAATCCGTAAAACATTCCTGGGAATGGGTATGGAAAATAAGAATCTGGGGACCTTCTGTCTCTTTTATTTTCATATCCGTTTCCATGAATTTCATATAATCTAACTGGCTGTCAGAAATGGACGTACTCGGATCGATGGTATAAAAATTTTTCCGAAGCCACAATGTATCAGATAACTGTTCCTTTGTCAGTTCTGTTTGTTTTTCCCGCACAATCTCTGCCGTCACAGGCTGTTCAACAGTATCCTCTATTTTTTTCGTTTCCTCCAATTTTTCCTCGGTTTCTGCTTTTGCAGATACCACCGCTTCGTTTTCTAATCTTGCCTGCCGTTCTAAAATCTTCTCATAAATTACCGCATCTTCACTTGCTGTCTCATAAACGGTCTGTCCCCGGGCATAAGAAAAAAAAGGAAGATAACCTGTCAGCATCCGTTCCTCCATTCCCGTCTCCTCTTCTAACATATAGGCAGAAAGGGCTACTACCTGCCCTGCTGCCTGTTTTTCAAAACGAATACGAAGCCGCTCCCTGCACTCCTTAAAAAACGCCTGATTTCTATTTTCAATTAAAGAAACGCCTGTTATCAGACAATATACCCCCAATATGGCAGATAGTACAATTATAACAGCACGCTTCCACTCCCCACGTCTTCGACTCATATTTTTATGCTCCCATCCCATATTACTCCTAATCCATATTGTGTTACTGATTCCTTGCACTCGCAAAAGCCATGTTCAACGCTTCTGAAATGGTAAAGCTTAACCGTTTCACTGTCTCATCCATATTCTTAGGAGTTACATACATCGTATGCAACGACGGCGCCAATAATTCACGAATTAACTGATATTGTTCCTCTTCGCCAAATTCTTTGTACACTTTCTCCATGCTCCCCTGATTTAATGCCGACAGCAAATTATCCATCGTATCCTTCACAATAGTGGCTGCATCTACTACGGTTGGCACACCTAAGGAAATCACTGGTATGCCCATCGTTTCTTTTGTAATTGCATTGCGATAATTTCCCACACCGGAACCCGGGTGAATTCCTGCATCGGTAATCTGAATCGTCCGGCTTAATCTTCCTGTATTTCTTGCTGCCAATGCATCAATCACGACAAGCGCATCCGGCTTAGTAGCCTCCACAATTCCATGAACAATCTCTGATGTTTCCATTCCTGTCTGCGCCATAACCCCCGGTGCAACAGAGCTGACCTGACAATATGTTTTCTCCCCAAATACCTGCTGACCATATTCCTTTATCAAATGTCTGGTAACAAATAGATTGTCCACTACAAGAGGTCCAAGAGAGTCTGCTGTCACCTCACGATTTCCCAGTCCTACCACCAGAATTTTTTTATCTGATGTACATGGAAGAAGTCTCTCTATTTGCGCCGCAACACATTCTGATATTTCACGATGATATTCTTCATCATTCTCATCCATTGCCGGCGCTTCTAATGTAATATAGCATCCTACAGGTTTCCCCATAGCCTTTGCCCCCTGCTCAGTGTCAATATACACAATGGTAGTCGTAACTAAACGCTCCTCATCAAAATTTTCCTCTACACGAACACCTTTGATTTCCCAGTTATTTCCCTCAAACCGCTCCGTTTCCTCCAGTGCCAAGTCCGTACGAATTTCGTATTCCTTCATATTTCACTCCAATCTGTTGTACCTTTTCTTTTATACAACATTATCTATTTTCCCCATTTATTTCACAAAAATGTATTGACAAATAAATCTCTTTTTATTATTATATTATGGTATGTTTACGTTAATGTCCGTGTCCGTTTAGCGTAAACGCTGTAAGATAATTAGGAATTTAACGATATTCAGTGGAGGTGTACAGGTTTGGCTAATATTAAATCTGCAAAAAAGAGAATTAAAGTAATCGCAACTAAAACAGAGAGAAATAAGTCTATCAAGTCTGAAGTTAAGACTTGCATCAAAAAGGTAGAAGCTGCTGTAGCTGCTAAAGATGCTGCTGTAGCAAAGGATGCATTAGTTCTTGCTACAAAGAAAATAGAGATGGCTACTTCTAAAGGTGTTTACCACAAGAACAACGCTGCTAGAAAAGTATCTCGTTTAGCAAAAGCTGTAAACAGCATTGCGTAATCTCATTTAAATACACAAAAGCACTGGTCCCGTCAGCCAGTGCTTTTTTATATACGTTTTATCATAGAATGTAATCTTTGTTACATCCATCTCAACCCCTTCGGATAGTGATTCTTCAAGGTTCCGTTATTTGCTTTTCCCCATCCTAGTGAATATCCATTACAACAAACTAATACCCATCCTTTCAGACTTTCCTCACACGCAATCGTTTCTCCTTTCAAATATGCCATGCATTCGTTGCTATTCCATTCTAAATCAATGGACTGCTTTACCTGTTCGCGGTTACAATACAATGCCAGCGCATGAGATGGCTCAAATCTATTTTTCAAAAAGGTTCCTATATGCAGACCAGGGCGCACTACCTTTAATTTATCATACTGTAGCATTTCCTGTGGTATGGAATATAGTTGCTCTCCAAACACAACAAATAGCTCTGCTGGCTTGTCTATCAAATAGCATTTTGCAAAATTTTCATAGTCTGCCAGCTTTTTCTTGTCCTTGAAATATACAGGATATCGTACTTTCTGTTCTTCCTGTGTTCCATTTTTACAAAATGCTGCCATAAAATGACCTTCTCCATGTAATTTATGCGGCCACAACCGTACCGTTTCCGCAACCAATATTTCATCACATTCTGCCCACTCCTGCCGACCAGAAGAAAATCCTTCATACCATATCGGCTTACACAGTGAAAATTCCGGATGATTTTGCAGAAAACGCACTACTGTCTGTTCATTTTCCTCTGGTGAAAAAGTACATGTGGAATAGACTAATCTTCCACCCTTACGACACATCTGTGCCGCTGCATGCAATACTTCTGCCTGTCTTTCTGCACATTTCTCCACATTAGCAAGACTCCATTCTTCACCAGCATTCTCATCCTTGCGGAACATGCCCTCACCGGAACATGGTGCATCAACCAGTACTTTATGGAAATATTCCGGAAAACGAACTGCCAAACGGTCAGGTGTCTCATTTGTAACCACTGCGTTACCAATACCTAATCGTTCCATATTTTGGGATAAAATCTGTGCTCTTGCAGGATGAATTTCATTGGCAAGCAAAAATCCCTGTCCCTTCAACTTTCCTGCAAGCTGTGTACTTTTCCCTCCAGGCGCCGCACATAGATCTAAAACACGTTCCCCTGGCTGTACTTCTAACTGCTCTGCCGGTGCCATAGCCGAAGGCTCCTGCATGTAGTACACCCCTGCATCATGAAATGGGTGCTTCCCCGGACGTAATCCATTGCTATCCTTCACGCAATACCCTTCCTCTGCCCACGTTATTTTCTTTAGTTCAAAGGGTAACGCTGCAACCGATTCCTCTACTGCTCTTTTCAACGGATTGACGCGAATTCCCGTTACTTTTGGCATCTCATAGGAAGACAGAAATTCCTCATATTCTTCCCCTAACAATTTCTCCATTTTGTTTAAAAAATCAATTGGTAAACTCATATTCCTATCTCTTTCTATTTTTCTATATCAACACCTATTAACGCATATTTGATTGTTCTAAAGGAATGCGTCCTTCTTTATCACAATACTCCATTAGAATTTCTCCTCGGAACACACCACATATCACACCGGCACACAATTGAACAGACAACCGGTTCCTTTCTTCATGATAAAATCGTTCTTCCATATTTACAGGAATCAGCCTTGCGCCTTCCTTTGTCATCTGATATTTTCTAAGATACATCAAATTTTCTCGCATAAATAATGCTGCTTCTCCCGGTTTCGGGAACCTGTGTGATATCAATACAATATCCCCCTCATAGAAAACCGGCATAAATGCATTACTTGTTATCTGCAATGCAAAATCAGCACGCTCTAATCCCACGCTATTTTTCACCTTAAGATAACGCATATGACAAGAATCATAAATCATACCATCTTCCATATAAGTAACAGGAACCCATACACAAAGAAGGCGTTCCTGCGTATCCGTCACCTGCTTCGTCAAATGTAGTTCCAAATCCATAATCCCATCAATCATACGTCTGCCATGTTCCGACAAATTATAATATTTTTCACTCCAGTTCATCTTTCGTTCCTGAATCGCCTGCTCTCCAAATTCAGAAAATTCATCCATAGAGCATTGCAATGCATTCGCAATCAACGCAATATTATCAAAAGATGTATTGGTATGACCGGAACAAATTTTTGACAAGGTTCCCACTGGAATTCCTGTTTTTTCAGACAAATCTTCTATTGTCATTCCCTTCGCCAGTCGAATTTCATTTAATTTTTTCCTTATCATCCTTCATCTCTCCATTTTATTTTCTCATATATAATCTTCCATATTCAGAAAAAACTCTAGCATATTCCCCATAAAATTTCAACATTTTATTCCAAATCCGGAATTGAAAACTCAAATTTCTTTTGTTATAATTCAACGTGTAACTCAGTTTGTGTTTTACAACAAAAACATATTAAACAGATAGGATAAGGTGATGAGATGAATAAAATATCAATTGTATTGGCCGATAACGACGAATACTACATGAGTACTGTGGAGGAATCCATTAAACAACATTCTGATATTGAAATTATTGGCAAAACGAACAATGGACTGAAAGCTACAAAATTATTGGATGATTTACATCCGGATGTAATGATACTGGATTTACTTTTACCAGGAGCAGATGGTCTGAGCATTATTGAAAATACAATAAATAAATATCCGAATACAAAATTTATTGTATTAACAAAGGTAAACAGTGCCCCTATTACACAAGCCGTTTTTGATTTAGGCGTCAGCTATTATCTACTGAAACCGGTGGATTTAAACATTCTCTCTCAGAGAATTCGCTTTGTATATGATGGAGGTGCCAACTCTATTTCCTATACGATGTCATTACCAAATGCAGATGTGGCACCACAAACTTTAGACAGAGAAAAGCAGATTGCTGATATGTTACATCGTATCGGTGTGCCGGCACATTTAAAGGGATACCGTTATTTACAGACAGCCATTGAAATGTGTGTAGACAATTTGAATTTGTTAGATGCTGTAACGAAAGTATTGTACCCTGAGATAGCAAAAGAATATTTTACAACGGCATCTCGTGTGGAGCGTGCTATCCGTCATGCCATTGAAGTCTGCTGGCAACGCAAAACAAATTCTAATACTATAGATTTGGATCAATATTTTCTTTCTAACAGTGTAAAGCCTACCAATTCTGAATTTATTGCGTCGCTTTCCACGAAACTTCGAATGTAATAACATTTATATTTTCATAACAAGACCCCCATTACCAGATCGTTTGCTGGTAATGGGGGCTTTATTATACTTTCTATTTTGCAAGAATCTGGTACATTTCCGGTCTTCTGTCACGGAACACGCCCCAGCTCAAACGCATATCTTCTGCCGCATCCAAATCAATCTCTGCATACAGAATTTCTTCTTTATCACGGGAACCGTCTGCCACAATCTCACCTGTTTCATCCGTAATAAAGGAGGAGCCATAGAATTCCAACGCTGATTTCTGATGATTGTTTTCTTCACATGGAGTTACCTCCTCATAGCCAATGCGGTTTGCTGCTATCACTGGCATCAGATTTGCTGCACCATGCCCCTGCATACATCGTCTCCAATGTGGCATGCTGTCACACTCTAAGATTGGTTCACTTCCGATTGCAGTAGGATAACATAACAGTTCTGCCCCCATCAAAGCCATACAACGAGCTGCTTCGGGGAACCACTGATCCCAACAGATGCCCACACCAATCTTTCCATATCTGGTATCCCACACCTTAAATCCGGTATCGCCTGGTGTAAAATAAAATTTTTCCTGATAAAAATGGTCATCCGGAATATGCGTCTTGCGGTAAGTACCCATAATTCTGCCATCTGCATCTAGCATCACTACTGTATTATAAAAGCAATTACCATCTCTTTCGTATACGCTTACCGGAATGACTACCTGATACTCTGCTGCTAGTTTTTGCATTTTCTTTACCGCCTCGTTTTCCTCTACCGGTAAGGCAAGCTTATAATACTCATACTGTTTTTCCTGGCAAAAATACATTGTTTCAAACAGTTCTGGTGGTAAAATAACCTTTGCTCCCTTTTTTGCAGCTTCCTCCACAAATCTTACTGCATTCTCTATATTTTCTTCTCTTGTACCATTGCATTTCATCTGAATGGCTGCTACTGTTACGTTTCTCATTTTTCCTCTCTTTCTGCTGGTCAAACAGCTTTTTAGTCAAAAAGATCTTTTCTGGTACATGGAATCTGCTGTGTAATACAATGAATATTTCCACCACCGATTAAAATATCCTTTGCCGGGATCTGCACAACTTTTCTGGTTGGAAAACATGCTTCTATTACTTTTTTCGCTGACTCATCTGCCGCATCTCCAAAGCCCGGCATTACAATTGCCTTGTTTGCAATATAAAAATTCACATAGGAGGCTGCTAACCGTTCGCCTGCTACTCTGGTCGGTTCTCCATCCATATGAAGCAATCCTTCACATTCTTTTTCTTCCATATAAATTGGTTTTGGAAGAGGTAATTTATGAACAATAAGCTTTCGGCCCTTTGCATCAGTAGTTGTTTCTAACACGTCAAGACATCGCTTTGACATTTCATACTGCACGTCTTCTGTATCCTCTGTCCAGGCAAGCACCACTTCTCCCGGTGCGGTAAATGCACAAATATTATCCACATGTTCATTTGTTTCATCTTGATATATTCCACATGGAAGCCAGATTACTTTGCTTACATTTAAAAAAGCACACAGCTTCTTTTCTATCTCTTCCTTGCTCATATGTGGATTTCTACCTTCACTTAACAGACACGCCTCTGTCACCATAGCGGTTCCTTCTCCATCTACATGAATGGAACCACCCTCACAGATAAAATCCCTTGCATTGTATACGTCATTCTGCAACATATCGCAGAATTTTCTTGCCATTTTGTTATCTTTATCCCATGGAAAATACAAACCGTCCACCAGTCCGCCCCATGCGTTAAATCCCCAGTCAATTCCTCGTCTTGTCCCTTTGTCATCTATCACAAACGTAGGTGCGTAATCTCTTGCCCAGGAATCATTGCTTGACATTTCCACGATTCTTACTCGCTCTGGTAGCATTTCTCTCGCTGTATCATACTGTGCCTCACTAACTGCCACCGTCAATTCTTCTGATTCGGATATCACCTCTGCTATCTGCACAAATGCTTTTCTTGCCGCAAATGCACCATACTGCCAGGAATCTCCTCGCTCCGGCCATATCATAATACAGCCCTCATGCGGTTCAAACTCCGCCGGCATCCGAAATCCATCCTCTCTTGGTATACTATTTAATATCTTCACGTGAACCTCCATTTGATTGTCTTTGAATTATTATCCATACGCTATTTTACACTAGTTGTCCGATCCTGTAAATAACTTGCCAGGATTCTCCTAAATGTGTGTTGGAAATCCTAATTTTGCCATCTAACATATAGCCCACCCTTGCCGTTCACCAGAATCTATGTTACACTTACCCCCATAAAGCGAAGTACACTATACGATAAACCCGCTATATATTTTACAAGAAATGGAGACAACATTATGATAAACGGCGTAATATTTGACATGGACGGCTTAATGCTGGATACCGAAACTCTTTATCAACGATTCTGGTGCGAAGCTGCCCATTTTTATGGCTACCCAATGAAGCCGGAACATCCGGTCATGATTCGCAGTCTGGCAAGACCGCTTGCAGCCGCCAAATTAAAAAAAATCGTCTGCGAAGACTTTGATTACCATAAAGTACGAAACAAACGACTGGAATTGATGAATGCTTATATTGAAGAAAATGGTCTTGAAAAAAAGAAGGGATTAGATACTCTATTAGTGTATTTGCAGGAACATCGTTACAAATGTGCAGTAGCAACGGCAACCTCCTATGACCGTACCGAAAAATATCTAATCCAATTAGATCTCATGAAATATTTTGATGCCATTGTATGTCCGCCAATGATACAAAATGGCAAGCCAGATCCGGAGATTTATCTGACTGCTGCCGAAAAACTCCAACTGCCGCCAGAACAATGCATCGCACTGGAAGATTCTCCAAATGGCATCACCTCTGCATACCGTGCAGGATGCAAACCGGTTATGGTGCCGGACTTAGCACCACCAGATGAAGAAACAACAGCCATGCTCTATGCCTGCGTAGACAATCTTGCAGAGGTCATTTCTTTGCTGGAAACAGAAACATAAGTTATACTAGGAAATTTCATACATTACGTCATGCAACGTACTGTTGTAATCTCCTAGTATATGAAAAAGGAGTTGCTCCTGTGAGCAACTCCTCTCTATGTTGAGATTATAATAACCCTAATTCGCTTAACGTCTCTTCAAACTTTTCCGGATCAAATGGTTTTCCCGAAAATGCATCACAACCCAAATCAAATGCTTTCTGAATATTTCTCTTATCGTTCAATGCCGTTACCATAACGATTTTCGAAATCTTTGTTTCATCAAGAGCCTTCTCTTTTTCGATGTCACGGATTCCCTTTAACGCTTGATATCCATCTAACACCGGCATCATCACATCAAGACAAACCAAATCATACGGTTCCTCTTCCTCTAATCCAAAACGATACGCTTCCATGGCTTCCATACCATCCACCGTTACATCACAATCTCCATATTTGGATAAACATTTCTGCATAAATTTTCTTGTTGAAAAATCATCCTCAGCTAATAGAATTTTCATATCTATTTCCTCCTTCTCGATTATTTATACATTTTTGAGTTTGTAGCACGCCCCACTCAAATTCCTTTGCATTTATCATAACCCGATTTCGTATTTTTGTCAATTTTCTTGCAAATTCGTTAGAGGCTTTTTATCTACATACCGATAATTGCCTGTAAATCTTCAAAAAAACTTCTATCATATCAGGGTCAAAGGACTTGCCAGCCTCCTCACGCATAATGCTACGGCATTTTTCCACTGAATACGCTTTTTTGTACACACGGTCATTCGCCAGTGCATCGTATGTGTCCACAATACGCATAATTCTTGCCGCCAAAGGAATTTCTTTTCCTTTTAATCCCCTTGGGTACCCGGTACCATCCCATTTTTCATGGTGATATAATGCAATATCAATCGCCATATCAATAAATTGATTCTCCGAAATGACAGAATAAATATTGCGAAGCATATCTGCTCCCATAACAGGGTGCTGACGTACAATCTGAATTTCCTCCTCGTCTAGTGCCCCCGGTTTCAACAAGATTTCGTCTGGAATACGAATTTTACCAATATCATGCAACCCCGATGCCATTTCGATGCAATCAATAAATGCATTGGAAACCTGTGCTTCAAACTTTGGTGAAAACTGAAGGCTCTGGGCAAACAGACGGCAATTTCTTCTTATATTATAAATATGATTACCAGCCATGTGTTCTTTATTCTCTGACAGCATCGCTAATGCCAGCAACATGTTTTTCTTCTCCTGCTCTACCCGGTTCATCTGCTCTGCTATCATCAGATTCATTCTTTTATTTGCCTCTTCTAATTCATGCATCCTTGCACGGTTCGATAAATGACTTTCAATGCGCATTTGCATTTCTGCGGTGTTAAACGGCTTTGTAACATAATCGGCACCGCCTAATTGAAATGCCCTGACCTTGTCGTCTTCCGTCTTAGATGCCGAAACAAATATAATTGGCACTTTCTGAATGCGAACATCCTTTTTTAAAATAGCACAGACCTTAAAACCACTCATATCCGGCATGGTAATATCTAAAAGAATCAAGTCCGGGCATTTTATACGTGCCATAGCAATTGCCTCGTCTCCTCTGGCTGCTGTTCTCACCTTATACCCTGTATTCTTCACCACTTCCTTCAGCTTTAACAGATCCGATTCCACATCATCTACAATCAGAATGTCTGCTTCTTTTTTCTTCCCATCGTTTATCACAAATCCTCACCCCCTAAAAGCGTCTGGTAAGCTTGTGTAAACTTATGATACATTTCCATTGTCTTTTCGTAATTTGCTTTTCGAATCTGCATTTCCATTCGGAAAACTTTCTTGTCTAATTCGTCTGGCGCATTTTTCAACAACTGCTTTAAGTTAGCAGCAAATTTTTCTGCTCTGTCCCAATTCTCCATTTCCACGCAAAGCACCAGTTTATCTAAGGTATCTGCAACCTCCTTTTTATTTTCGGGACTGTTGAATTCCATAACCGCATCAAAATTCTCATCGTCTGCTTCATCTCCATACTGGAACTGCTCTTGTATACCATCTTGTGTTTTCTCTTTTTCTGCTAAACGAAGCCAGATAGAAAATGAAAACGTAGATCCTTCATTTACTTCACTATCCACACGAATGGTTCCACGCATCAGCGTGACTAACTCTTTACATACAGCCAGACCTAAGCCGGTTCCTCCATATTTTCTGGTAATGGAAGCATCCACTTGTGAAAAGCTCTGGAATAATTTCTGCTTTCCTTCCTCTGATATACCGATTCCAGAATCCATTACGATGAAAAACAGCTCTACTTCCCGTTTTTTTCGTATAGTCTGAATAATCTCTACTTTAATATAGCCGGCAGGTGTAAATTTCATTGCATTGGAAATCAGATTATTTAACACCTGCATAATGCGAAGCTCATCGCCAATCACATATTCCGGTACATCCTGTGCGACCGACACGGACAGTTTTAAGCCTTTTTCATTTACTGCTGCAATGTTGGTATCTACTACCTGCTGAATCATTTTTCGGAAACAAAATTCTCTCTCTTCCATCTGGAATTTTCCCGATTCTAGTTTTGAAAAATCAAGAAGATTGCTAATGATTTTATTCATATTGTCGCAACAACCCTCAATAATGTGAAGGGTACTATAAAATGGCTTCAATTCTTCTTCCTCTAACAGATTTCTCACATGTCCCAGAATACCATTTACCGGTGTTCGCAATTCATGGGTGACATTTGCCATAAATTCGTGCTGTACCTTATTTGCCTGTTCAATCGCTTCTCTTCCTATCTCCATGTCCTGTTTTGCTACTTGTTTTTCTGCCGCACTGGTCAAAGCAATAATATACAACTTACCATCACTGCTTCTGGCAACTCTGCCCTCTACAGGAAAACAGGTTCTATTCCTGCGGTAAATAACACTCTCTACCTCGCCTTCCTGCACCTCTGTCAGATTCACAGGCTGACTCGCCTTCTGAAATAACGTTCGAATATCCATGCCAACAAGTTCCTGTTCTAAAAAACCTAATTCCTTTGCTGCATGGTGATTTACCTTCTGTATCATACCCATATCATCCACAATAAATAATATCTCTACAGAAAAATTCCATAATAATTGTTCAATCTGTTTCTCATTCATTATATATCTCCTCCATGTCCTCCTTATGTTGACACAACTTTTTGAATTTGTTATCATACAAAAGTACGTAAATGAAATCAATAACCATAAGGAGGAAGCATCATGCCTAAGTTAAATGAAAATTATCTTAATCTAAAAGAAAGCTATCTCTTTGCTGAGATTGGCCGTCGTGTTAATGCCTATGTTGAAAGTCACCCTGATAAAAAGGTAATACGCCTTGGTATCGGTGATGTTACCCTTCCATTAGGCGAAAAAGTTCTTGACGCTATGCATACTGCAGTTGACGAACTTGGAAAATCAGAAACCTTTAAGGGGTATGGCCCGGAACAGGGATATGATTTTCTCCGCAACTCAGTAGTTGATTATTATAAACGCAACGGCGTATCCATTGATATGGATTCCGTATTTATTTCTGACGGCGCCAAAAGTGACACTGGTAACATTACTGAGTTATTCAGCGTTGATAATGTAATTTTAATTCCGGATCCAGTATACCCAGTATATGTGGACACCAATTTAATGGGCGGAAAAAATATTACATACATGGATGCAAACGCAGAAAATGGTTTCCTTCCACTTCCTGACCCATCCATACATGCAGATGTAATTTACCTTTGCTCTCCAAACAACCCAACAGGTGCTGTATACAACAAAGAGCAGTTAAAGCAGTGGGTGGATTACGCATTAGCAAACGATGCTGTTATTCTGTTCGACTCTGCTTATGAAGCATTTATCAGCGAGCCAGATCTTCCTAGAAGCATCTACGCAATTGAAGGTGCCAAGAAATGTGCCATCGAATTCTGCTCTCTTTCTAAGACAGCGGGCTTCACAGGAACAAGATGTGGTTACACCATCGTTCCAAAAGAATTAGTATTCAAGACTACTTCCGGCAAGGAGATGTCCTTAAATGCTATGTGGAATCGTCGTCAGACTACTAAATTCAATGGTGTTCCTTACATCGTACAGTCAGGTGCTGCATCTGTATTTACCGAAGAAGGTATGGCACAGTGCCAGAAAAACATCCAGTATTATAAGGAAAATGCAACTCTGATTGCGAATAAATTAAAAGAGAAAAATATCCGTTTCTTTGGCGGTATCAACTCTCCATATGTTTGGTTCGAGTGCCCGAACGGTATGGATTCCTGGACTTTCTTTGACTACTTATTAGAAAACGCTCAGGTTGTAGGTACACCAGGTGCCGGTTTCGGTGAAAATGGAAAGAACTTCTTCCGTCTCACTGCTTTCGGTAACCGTGAAAATACATTGGAAGCATTAGAAAGAATTGATAAATTATTCTAATTATTCTAATTATTCCTGAATAATCCAATTATAGCAAAAAAATAAGCTGTGTGCAATTGATTCTATATTCTCAATAGCACACAGCTTATTTTTTATACCTTATTCTTCTTCTATATCTTCGGAGATATCTAATTCAATGTTGTCTTCTTCTACAACAAGTTCTTCGTCTGCTTCTTCCTCAAGAGACAACATCATTTCTTCCGCTTCTTTTCTAGCTTCCTTTTCCGCAATTAACTGCTCAGCTTCTTCTTCGCTTAAGATTCTGATTTTTCCCTTGTATAATTCATCTACTGCAACTGATAATGGCTTCTTGCCCTGTGTGATTTCATCTGAGTTGCTGCTTCCTATAATCTGTCTTGCTCTTCTGGATGTTGCAAGCACGATGGAGTAACGGCTTGTTACTACTGGTTCATCTCCTTCTTCTGCACCTTCATTTACTACTTTCATCAATTCGCTATAAGATGGATGTATCATTACTTCATTCCTCCTGAACTTTTTAAATCATTTTGTATATCAGTTACAAATTCTTCATTTCTGGACATCTTATAATGCTCCATTTGAAGAATATTATGCATCGTTTCTACCGCTTCCTGCAAAGAGTCGTTTACTACCAGATAATCATATTTATCCATCAAAGTAGATTCTGTAACAGCCTGCTGCATTCTCTTTGCAATGACCTCCTCGGTCTCAGTACCTCTGCCACGCAGTCTGGATGCTAATTCCTCTGCGGAAGGTGGTGTCACAAACAGCAATACTGTGTCTGGGAACTTTTCTTTTACCTGCAAGGCGCCCTGGACTTCGATTTCTAAAATGACATCCTTACCTGCATTCCGCTGTTCTTCTACAAAAGAACTTGGTGTTCCATAATAGTTGCCAACATATTGTGCATATTCAATCAATTGTTCCTCTTTTATTAACTGTTCAAATTCTTCCTTCGACAGGAAAAAATATTCTCTTCCATGCACTTCTCCTTCTCTCGGCTGTCTTGTTGTTGCTGAGATAGATAGTGCATAATTGTCATATTGCTGTAGCAATTCTTTCATAATAGTGCCTTTTCCCGAACCGGAAAAGCCAGATACTACAGCCAAAATTCCTCTATTCTTCATTTTCGTCTCCCTGTCCTGCCGAAAAACGTCCTGCAATTGTATCTGCCTGCAAACCGGATACCACCAACTGTCCGCTTTCCATCACAACTACACTTTTTGTCTTTCGTCCCTGTGTTGCATCAATAAGAAGTCCTTGCTCCTTTGCTGACGCTACCATTCGCTTTACTGGAGCAGATTCCGCATTTACTACTGCTGTCACCTTATCTCCATTTATCATATTGCCAAACCCTACACTGATTAATGCAGCCAAACCAATCACCTTATTCTATATTCTGTACCTGCTCACGCACTTTTTCGATGTTTGTCTTTAAATCCACACCACAGTTCGATATCTTCAAATCATTTGACTTTGAAAGTATTGTATTTGCTTCTCTGTTCATCTCCTGTGTCATAAAGTCCAATTTACGACCTACATTGCCACCTTCTTCCAGCACATCCATCATATTCTCGATGTGACTTTTCAAACGTACAATCTCTTCATCAACACAAATACGGTCTGCGAAGATTGCTACCTCTGTAAGGATCCGGTTTTCATCTGCCTGACCACCTTCTAACAATTCTTCCATACGTTTATGCAGCTTTTCCTTATATTCTTCGACAATCTGTGGGGAACGTGCTTCAATAAACGCCACATTCGCAAGCATATCATTCAACTTCGTTAACAAGTCTTTTTTCAGATTTTCGCCTTCTCTGCTACGAGCTTCCACAAGACGTTCGCAAGCTTCCTTCAACGCATCCCGAATCATTTCCGGCAAGGCTTCCTCTATTTCTTCTTCTGCTTCTTCCATCGTCAACACTTCCGGATATCTTGACAAAGCACTTGCTGTCACATCATTCGGAATCTGAAATTCCTCCGCCATCCGGCTAAGATATTTCATATACTCAGCAGCAATAGCAACATTATAATTGACATTTACATTTTTCCCAGAAAAATCTTCATAAGAAATAAATAAGTCTACTTTTCCTCGTTGCAAATATCCTTTTAATATATTTCTTATCTCTGCTTCATACGCATTAAACTTCTTTGGCATCTTAATATTCAAATCCAGATAGCGATGATTTACCGACTTCATCTCTACGGTCAATCGGTGTTCCTCTCTGACAATCTCACTTCTGCCATAGCCTGTCATACTCTTAATCATAGTTATATCGACTGCAAACCCTACAGCCATTCCCTTCTTTCTCTCCGGCCATTTTGCTTCTTAATTTGCATACCTGACAAAACGGGGGTCTCTTAAACACACTGACTCTAGTATATCCTATCCCTTTTTTTCAGTCAAGATTTTCTATTTATTTTTCTTACTTTTCATTGCCTTCTTTAACATATCAACAGAACGGTTTAACACCAGTTCTTTTGGGAAACCGATTTCCTTCATTAAACTGTAGGCATATTCATGAGAACCTACCAGATGCGAGGCATGGGCATCACTGCCAACAACCACCGGCACTTCATAGTCCATGCACAGCTTCATCATCTTTGCATCCAGATTTCTTGAATTTGCACGGAAACAATCTGGAGACAATGAATTATTATTCACTTCTAAAATTGTTCCGGTCTCTTTTGCTGTCTGCACGATCTTTTCATAATCCACCGGATAGCCTGCATCATCTAAATGTCCAATGATGTGAATATATGGATTGTTCATAGCACCTATAACAGCGCTTGTATTTTCTTCTATGTTTCCTGGTTTAATACATGGGGTATGAAGACTGGCAATTACCAACTCCATATTTTTCAAAATACGTTCCGGCATATCGATGTTGCCCTCATAATCCATAATATTTAACTCTACCCCCATCCAAAGCTTTACGCCGTACTGCTCTCGTTCTACTTTGCTTAAATTGGAAAAATAAATATCCTGGCAAGATCCCGGCATCATTTTGCTGTGCTCTGTAATTGCTAACAATTCTAATCCTTTTTTGCTTGCTGCCTTTGCCATTTCTGCAATGGTGTTATACGCATGTCCACTTGCTATCGTATGGGAATGTGTGTCTAATACATATTTCATGGGATTGTCCTCTTTTCTTGTCATTTCAGTAATTCCGAATCATGTCGGTGTTGCTGCATGTTTCAGAACAATTACATATTATCACTTTATATGCTACCACATCAGGCTAAAAAAATACAGATCTAAATCGGCGAATTTGCTGTTGTTCATCACGGAATACATAATAATGAAACATCCCAGACAACCAGATTATCGGAATCGTTAGGACACACCATAGCAATGTGAAAGACAGACTAATCTGTCCATATAAATGAAGGGGCAAATTGCTGTAATCCCACACTTGACGGTGTAGATAAAGATTAACAAACGCTCCCGTAATCCCCTCTAGAGCTGTAATAATCAAACCTCCTGTCAGCATGAAATACAGAATTGAAAACTTCCCTTTTCTTTTTTGATATAATTTATCAATAATATACATGCAGAGTCCTCCCAGCATAAACATGCTCCAATGAGAATACCCTCTGTACAAAATTTCCAAAACATAATACGTAGCACCACCGGCACCTATTAGAAAAATTCCTTTCCAACAATTCTTCATATGTTTCTTCCTTTCACATTCTTTTGTACCTTAGTTTTCCCCAGAGATATCTATCTCATTTCGGGAAAATTTCCCATAGGTATGTCACAAACTATATGATAATACAAATCATGCCACCCGTGCTGTCGTTGACAATTTTTTGCATAGTGTCCTGTAATTTCACCTGACTTTCTTCTCCAATCTGGGATAATTTGCTCTGAATGCCTTCTGCTACTAACTGTTCCACTGATTTCCCAAAAATATTAATATCCCAGATGCCTTCTTCTTCCTTACTGCTACTGTTAATATATTGAATCAAATCTCTTGCCTGTTCTTCACTTCCTACAATTGGCGATATTTCAATCTCCACGTTGCTTCGAATCATATGAACAGACGGTGCTTCGGATTTGATTTTTACGCCATACTTATTTCCATGCTTCATAATCTCCGGTTCTGATAGTTTAATTTCTGTTTTCTCCGGAGCCACTACACCATAACCGGAAAAACGAACTGACTCCATAGCCTGAGATACTTTTTTGTATTCCTTTTTCTGGCGTGCCAATTCTTTGATCATGGCAAGGAGCGCATATTCATTTTCCACTTCTACACCTGTCATTTCACTCAACATCTCGTAATAATATTTATCATCAATCCGAAGCTGGCAGGCGATCTTACCATCCGAAAGGGAAATGCCATCTAACTTTAACTGCTGTACATAGGGACTTTCTAATTTGAAATCACCTCTCCGCACATCCTTAATGCGATTTACTTTGAGCAATAAATCCCGCATTTTTTCTAATAAATCTGCTTTCAGCGGATGCTCTACGGGAAGCATTTCCACCCAGTGAGGCACGAAAAATTCGATGCTGGATATTGGAAATTCATAGAGAATGGTTTCCATGATTTTATGTATATCATCTTTTCTAAGCTGTGAACAGTTCACCGGCATTACCGTTACCTGATATTTTTCTGCCAGATTTTCGGCTAAATGTATGGTTTCATCACTATACGGTTTTGATGAATTTAAAAGCACTACAAATGGCTTCTTTAACGCCTTTAGCTCCTGAATCGTCTTTTCTTCCGCTTCTATGTAATTCTCTCTTTCTATATCGGAAAAGGAACCATCACAGGTCACGACAATGCCAATGGTGGAATGGTCGTTGATTACCTTGCGTGTTCCCATTTCTGCTGCCTGGGTAAATGGAATTTCAGTGTCAAACCACGGAGTTTTCACCATTCGTTCTTCTCCATTTTCCGAATGCCCCTCTGCCCCTTTTACCATATAGCCAACACAATCTATCATTCTTACTTTTACTTCTAAATCCTCACCGACCTGTATGGTTACGGCTTCTTTGGGAATGAATTTTGGCTCCGTCGTCATAATGGTTTTTCCCTGTGCAGACTGTGGCAGTTCATCCTTCGCTCGTTCTAACTCATTTTCATCTGTCATATTCGGCAGAACCATCAGGTCCATAAAGCGTTTGATAAATGTTGATTTTCCCGTGCGCACAGGACCGGCTACACCGATATAAACGGTTCCGTTTGTTCTAGCTTTCATATCTTTATACAAATCATAAGTATTTCCGCTGAAATTATCCATAAAACCCTCCTTGCATATACTGCTCAAATTTAGGTGACTGCAAAGTTTTATCTGCGCTTTACAATAACCTGATTTTTATAAGTATATGCAGGAGGGTTCTTTCGTATGTAACTATTTCATTTTTGTGACGTTTATTAGCATTGACTATATCGCATACTTTTTTATATACGGTTTCTTTATAACCGGTTATTTCACATATTAATTTTGCATTAAATCCTTTTTCAATCATTTCTATTAAACACCTTCGTGCAAAAGGGTCCGTTTCCACCGCTCCTTTATTTAGTACACCTAATATGTAAAACAAATTAGCAGCGAAATCGTCTTTGTGAAATGATTCTCCATTAAAGTTTACAAATAACCAGTCTTGTGTTTCCCAAAAAGCTATTGCATTTTCATCAGTAAACCTCTATAATAAGCTTGCTAAAATACATCAAACAAATAGGAAAAGAAGGATATTGAATTGTATGAATTCTATAGAAATTACCTATAAGCAGTTAAAAGAACTAAATAAAAACGAGTATCTGCTTATCGATATTCGTGATGACTCCGCTGTAAATTACGGCATGCTGCCTGGTGCCATACATGTTGCTCAAGAGCATGTAAATCATGAATCAACCAATTTTCCCACGGATAAGAAATTGATTCTCTACTGTACAAAAGGAATTTTCAGTGTGGAAAAGGCGAAAGAACTGCAAATTGCCGGCTATCAGGCATTCAGTCTTGCAGGTGGCTATATGGGCTGGCTATTATCCCATATGGTGGAAACCTCAACGACCGATTCGAATCGGGCAGCGGAAATCGAAAAAAGCATCCAAAAGACCTTTCATAAACAACTGTTTTCTAAATTTGCAAAAGCTGTGAAAACTTATGAACTCATACAGGAAGGCGATAAAATAGCTGTCTGTATTTCCGGTGGAAAAGATTCCATGCTGATGGCAAAATTATTTCAGGAATTGCAACGCCACCGTCAGATGACCTTTGAACTTATATTTCTCGTTATGGATCCTGGATATAGCGAAGCCAATAGAAAGGTTATAGAAAATAATGCACGCCTTATGAATATTCCAATTACCGTATTTGAAACAAATATCTTTGATGCGGTATATGATATTGAAAAATCGCCTTGCTATCTTTGCGCCCGCATGCGCCGGGGATATTTATACAATCAGGCCAGGGAACTGGGCTGTAATAAAATCGCATTAGGACATCATTATGATGATGTAATTGAAACGATTTTAATGGGAATGCTCTATGGTGCACAGGTACAAACCATGATGCCCAAGCTTCACAGCACGAATTTTGAAGGCATGGAATTAATCCGCCCTATGTACCTGATTCGAGAAGATGATATCAAACGCTGGCGTGACTACAATGATTTAACATTCATCCAATGTGCCTGTCGCTTTACAGATACCTGCACAACATGTCAGCCAGATGGCAGTAGCGTATCGAAACGTATGGAAGTTAAGAATCTGATTGCTGAAATGAAGAAAACAAATCCATTTGTGGAGGGCAATATTTTTAAAAGTATGGAAAATGTGAATATTAATACAGTTGTGGCGTATAAAAAAGATGGGGTACGTCATCATTTTCTTGAGGAGTATTGAGAAACGATTAGTGTATAAGTATAGGACAAAAAGCCTCAGCGTAGCCCGTTACGCTGAGACTTTTTTCCATAGAACCTATATAATTTGTCTTATTCAACTACTTACTCAACTCTTCTAACAATTCCAATATCTGTGGTGCAAGCTTTTCTTTCTGTGTCTTTGTTATTTTTATATACGTCGGATACGCCATTCCTATAACAACTATACCAATCACTCCCACTACAATCCCGAATACAAAGAAGGAATCCGACCAGACCATAGTACAACACATTCCTATTCCCAGTAGCAAACATCCAACCATTCCTAACACCAATGAGCATATGGTACCCGGTTTCGTTGTTTTTTTATCCAGCTTGCGAATGAGTTCCATCTTATCTTCCTCTTTCGGCATATATTTTTTCCTGATTTTTTCAATTTCTTCCTGTTGCTTTGCTGAGTATGTATACTCAAATGTTTCCTTACTATCTTCCATATTTTCTCCTTTCTTCCACTTATGTAATTAGATACTTGCGAAACACCAACATGGTAGTGAATTGTCAGAATTGTTTGTGACAGATAGCTGTTTGCTACATCGTCTATATGTGACCCTCTGAAAACGTCGGCACTTAGGCTGTGTATTTTACAGCCTTAGTGTCCGCTACGTTTGAAGGGAGCGAGAGCGCGTCAAATATAGACGATGTAGTAAGCAGTTATTTGCACAAACAATTCTGACAATTTGCGGATGGGTTTCACTTTCGCAAATGCTTATTGTAGTAATAGCAGGAAGGGAGTGGTTGCAATGGCAGAGCAGATAACAAAAACCAGTGAAAAAGAAGAAGTCATGTTAAAGGTAACAATTGACGACGAAACATATGAATATCCGAAGGGAATTACTTTTGAAAAGATTGCGATAGATATGCAGCATAAGTATCCACAGGATGTTGCTCTGGTATTGGTTGATAATCGTCTTCAGGAATTAAACAAAAGATTGAAGAGAGATTGTACGCTAAAGATGATTACAACGGCTGATGAAGCAGGTCATAAAGCGTATAAGCGAACGGCAACCCTTGTGTTGTTAAAAGCGCTGTATTCAGTGGCAAAAGTACAGGGGAAAGCCTTGAATAAAGCAACGATTCGTTATTCTATTGATAAAGGGGTTTATTGCACAGTAGATGGCGAAGTAGTAGCAGATGCTGCATTTTTGCAGGAAGTTAAGAAAAAAATGTTTGAACTGGTGGATGCAAAGATGCCAGTAAAGAAACGTTCGATTTCCACGGAGGCAGCAATTCGTCGCTTCAAAAAATATGGTATGAAGGATAAGGAGAAGTTGTTCCGTTACCGTCGAGTGTCACGTGTGAATATTTATGAACTGGATGGATTTGAAGACTATTTTTACGGCTATATGATGCCAAATGCCGGCTATATCAAATACTTTGAATTGATTCCATATCATTCAGGATTTGTGCTTCAGATGCCGGATGTGCAGGATATGCGTAAAGTGCCGGAATTTAATCCTCCTGAGAAATTGTTCCAGGTATTGAAGGAGTCAAGAGACTGGAGTCATAAGCTTGGCGTAAATACTGTTGGAGCCTTAAACGACAAAATCGTGGCTGGTGAAATCGGTGAATTGATGTTAGTGCAGGAAGCTCTACAGGAGAAGAAAATAGCAGATATTGCAGAAGAAATCAGTCGTCGCGAAGGCGTAAAATTTATTATGATTGCCGGACCATCTTCCTCAGGTAAGACTACGTTTTCACACCGTTTATCCATTCAGTTAATTGCACATGGCATGCGCCCACACCCGATTGCAGTGGATGATTATTTTAAAAATCGTGTAGATACACCTCTGGATGAAAATGGTAATTATAATTTCGAGTGTCTGGGAGCATTAGATGACGAGTTGTTTAATAGGGATATGACAGCCTTGTTGAATGGTGAACGGATTGAACTTCCAAGATTTAATTTTAAGACTGGGGTTCGGGAATATAAGGGTGATTTCAAGCAGTTAGGTAAGGAAGATGTTCTTGTAATTGAAGGAATTCATTGTCTGAATGATAAGCTTTCTTATTCACTGCCAAAGGAAAGTAAGTACAAAATCTATATCAGTGCTTTAACCCAGTTAAATGTAGATGAACACAACCGAATTCCGACTACAGATGGTCGATTGATTCGTCGTATGGTTCGCGATGCCAGAACAAGAGGAGCAGATGCTACAAAAACCATTCGTATGTGGAAATCGGTACGAAAGGGAGAGGAGCAGAATATTTTCCCATTTCAGGAAGATGCAGATGCTATGTTTAACTCTGCACTTGTCTATGAGTTGTCAGTGTTAAAACAGTATGCGGAGCCATTGTTATTCAGTGTCAAGAAGGAAGATCCGGAATATGTGGAAGCAAAACGATTGTTAAAATTCCTTGACTACTTTTTAGGAGTCAGCACAGAAGATATTCCGCAGAATTCTATTTTGCGGGAATTCGTAGGTGGAAGTTGTTTTCATGTATAAAGTGCTGAGTTTTGCAAAGTGAAGTAGACTTCGATTGGATGTTTGCTTTTCGCTATATATGTGTTAGCAGTTCTGTCAGTTAAAAAGCTGGCGGGGCTGCTTTTTTTATATACTAGAAAATTACATAGTGACTGAAATTTCCTGGTATATAAAAATTTGAATAAATAATTTTCTTGAACATAATAAAAAAGATTACATACAATAATAAAAAACGACTAGGAGAACAATATGGCTGGTTGTGATATGAGAAGACGTCCGCCATCATGTGGCGATTTTGAGAGGCGTCCGTTTTCGACTCCTCCCCTTGGTATGGCGTATGTACCAATGCAACATTGGAATCAAACATACGACATGAAAAAAGCATTACAGGTAGGTACACTTTTTCCGGAATTAGATAAACCATTTATCGGAAGGAGGGCTTGCAGATGATGAATTGTGCACAGATGTCCAAGGAGCAATTATTAGATTATATTGACATGGTGAGTTTTTCTGCTCATGAAGCCCTGCTTTTTTTAGATACCCATCCGGAAGATAGAGAAGCAAGAAGATTTTATCATGAATATATGAATCAGAGAAAATATGCGATGCAGGAATATGCAAGGATGTATAGTCCGCTTACGCCTGATACTGTTACAGAAAGTGAGCAGTATTGGGAATGGGCATTAAGTCCTTGGCCATGGGAAGGAGGCGCATGCTAGATGTGGAGTTATGAGAAACGTTTACAGTATCCTGTGAATATTACACAGACGAATCCAAGGCTGGCACAAGTAATTATTAGTCAGTTTGGTGGACCTGACGGTGAACTGGCAGCATCACAGCGTTATTTGTCCCAGCGTTATGCAATGCCATATCGTGAGGTTATGGGGGTACTTACCGATATCGGTGTATCGGTATCGAAATTGCACATTTGGAATGAGACATGCAAATGTATAAGGCGAAGTCTGCGAACTGAGATGAAACGTTAACGAAATAGAGGTTGCATGTCCTATATTTTATGATGCTCCGGAAGTTTCGGTTTCCGGAGCTTTAAGATAATTCGTAACTATTCAGTACCCTCATAGTTACGATAATTCAATGATTTCCATGTTAAGAATGTCTGTTGTATAATCTTCATTCTTACCAAAGGAATGAATGGTCAGCTTCATGCCAAAGGGAACGCATTTCAGCCAGATCTCTACGGTGTTGTCGTGATAAATAACTATTTTATCCAGTATCTCTCGGTATAAGCTTTCGTTGGTTTCATCAAAGGTCATAATCTCGTCTAAAGCGGTTATATACTGGCGGGATGCATCAATCTGCTTTGCCTGTGCGGTGTCCTTACTCTGCGAATTAGAAAGCAGTTCTGAAAGCTCTGCAAGCTGTTCGTCATACCATTTGGTCTGATCCTGCAAATCAGCTTTTGTAATCAATCCATCCAGCATCAAATCAATGGCTGTACGTTTTTTGGCATGTAAGTTATCCATTTTCTCTTTGATACGCTTTGTATCAAGCTTCTTATCTGTGATACCTTTAATTGCCTTGATTTCCTGTAGAATTTCCTTTTTTAATTCCTTTTGATTGGTCTGCAACTGACAGATACCGTAATGTACACAGGTAAGTAATGTACGTTCATTGATAGAACTATTATCACAGCCAATTATGTTACCATCCTCTGATACTTTACTGGTTCCGTGGTTAGATGCCGCATAGCAACGCCAAGCTTTATAGATAGTGCCATTTTTCAGCTTCTTGGTACGGCTGACATACCGCTGACCGCACATTCCACAATAAAGCTTACCACTGCACCAATAACGATTGCTATGTTTGGACTTCATTTCCTCCGTTGGCGCACGCCTAAGAAGTTCTTCCTGTGTCCGGTTCCACAAATCTCTATCAATGATAGGATCGTGGTGATCTTTTAAATAAACCATTTCTTCATTACCTCGATTGTATTTCTTTGCATGTGTCAGATAGTTTGGTGTAAAGGTTTTCTTCTGGCATAAGTCACCGACATATTTTTCATTTCGCAAAGCCCTGCGAACAACGGTTGCAGACCATAGCTTTACCCGCTTGGGGCGTAAGCCTTCCTCGGACAATTCCCTTGCAATTACATGGGTGCCTTTTCCCTCATTCGTGTATTTGTGAAAAATAGCACGAACGATAGGAACTTCTTCTTCGTTAATTGTAAGCTCGCCATTGCGGACAGTGTAACCAATCAAATCCCTACCAAAGACAATGCCTTGTTCCATCCGGCGTTTCTGTCCCCACTTCACGCGTTCCGAGGTCTTACGGCTTTCTTCCTGTGCGATACTTGCCATAATCGTCAGTCGAAGCTCACCGTCAGAATCTCTGGTGTCAATGTTATCAATGGTAAAAATAACACCTACACCATTATCCTTTAGTTTTCTGGTGTAAGACAGGGTATCCACAGTGTTTCTTGCAAAACGGCATACTTCCTTGGTCAGAATAAGGTCAATTCCACCTTGCATGGCTTCCTCAATCATAGCATTAAATCCGGCACGCTTCTTAGTCTGCGTACCGCTGATACCTTCATCATAATACACATCATTCAGAACCCAATCCTCATGGTGCGTAATATAATCCGCAAAATATTTTTGCTGACTGATTAAGGAATTGGTCTGGTCATCCTTGTCGGTAGAAACTCTGCAATAAGCAGCAACTCTAAGTTTTTGGTAACGATGTGAAGCTTCGTTTTTCATTTACGTGTCCTCCTTTTGTTCAGGCTGACACATCACTACCTACAGCACAATAATGTAGATAGTGATGTGCAACCATTCAGAGTCAGGCAAATTCTATAGAAATAAGTGTGGTTCTGAATGGCTATGTGTTTTGCGTTAGTAACTCGTTTAGTTGCGTATTTGATAAGAGCTCTCTCTTATGTAGCTCCTTGTAGATACCGCATTTCAGCGTTTTCTTTAAATTCTTTTGTTGTGTAGCATTAAGTGTTATAGTTATCAAATTCTCGTTCGCAGTTAATTTGTATGTATCTGTTTCAAGCACTCTATACTCCTAAATATTCCGATTAATTAAATGTATGAATGCTTTTATGAAATTAGGAGTAGAAAAGATATTTTAGGCGTTTGCGAAAGTGATAACCATCCGTAAATTGTCAGAATTGTTTATGCAAATAGCTGCTTACTACATAGTCTATATTCGACGCGCTCTTGCTCCTTTCAAACGTAGCGGACACTAAGGCTGTAAAATACACAGCCTAAGTGCCGACGTTTTCAGAGGGTCACATATAGACTATGTAGCAAACAGCTATCTGTGGATATTCCATTAAACATATTGTCTGTTATCACAGGGGTAGCGGGTTCTGGTAAATGTACGCTTATACATTACCACAAAATTTGCAAGACTAGCATTTTTGTTTTAAATAGCGGTATAATCGGGAAACTACATGCAGAAAGAAGGGAGATAGATGGATGGAGTTGTGGTACTATACGGTGATTTATGCCGGAGCAGATTGACAATATAGGGACAAAGTCATATAATAAGACATATGTTACATAACAAAGTTGTGCAATGTTTATAAAGATGTAGAGTATGATGCCAAAAGCGAAATATACAAGAGAAGAAATGATTGGCAAAGTATCGGTAGCAACCCGGGAGAATAGTGACGGAACAGAGAGTCTTGAGGATATTGTAGAACAGATTAAAGAGCTTTCAGAGAAGTTAAATGAAGTAGTGCAGGGATAAAAAAGTGTTTAGGAAGGGATTGTCATGGACAAAGTAAGTGGTAAGCTGATTGTTTTTTTTGAAGATCCATTTTGGATTGGGGTTTTTGAACATATTGAAGATGGGAAACTCTCGGTAGCGAAAGTAACTTTTGGTGCGGAACCAAAGGATTATGAGGTTCAAGCGTATATTCAAAAATATCATTACAGTTTGCAATTTAGTCAAGCGGTGGCAACTGCTGTAAAAGAAACAAAAAAAAATCCTAAGAGGATGCAGCGTAATGTAAAAAAACAGATGCAGGAAAATGGCATTGGTACAAAATCACAGCAAGCGTTGAAAATGCAACAGGAGCAGAACAAACAGAAACGTAAATTAAAAAACCGAGAAAAAAAAGAGGCCGAAAAGATACGAATGTTTGAACTGAAACAGCAAAAGAAAAAGGAAAAGCATAAGGGGCATTAATGCCCCTTTTTGCATGTCCAAATTTGTATTTCTATTCTTTATTTAAGGATTAGTTCACAATTACCATGTTATACTAACCCCAT
>JBGVMW010000166.1:0-12315 GCA_045125095.1 Lachnospiraceae bacterium | reverse complement strand
TGGATGCATTTATGAACACATTACCAGCATTTTTGAAAACACAACTTCAAGCCGCTTAAAGTCTGAACATTGACAATTGAATAGTTGCCAGGTATTGAATTTTCAAGGTACATAGCTAAAATTTATGTGCGAAGTTTGAGTCATATATCTTATCCACTTCAGCTTCATATACCAACTCCGTATGATCATCAAACAGTACCCATTCCAACAAATCAAAGTTATCCTGATTACCCTGCAAAAACCTATTAACTGTACGAACCGCTATCTTTGCTGCTGCTTCTACCGGAAAGCTGTATACACCTGTCGATATAGATGGAAATGCGATTGTTCTAATTCCATTCTCCATAGCCAGCTTCATGGAATTAAAATAACAGCTTGCAAGAAGCTCCTCTTCCCTATTTCTGCCTCCATTCCATATTGGTCCAACAGTATGAATAACATAATCACATGGAAGATTATATGCCTTTGTGATTTTTGCCTCTCCTGTTTCACATCCATGAAGTGTCCTGCACTCAGCAAGCAGTTCTGGTCCTGCTGCACGATGAATTGCACCATCAACGCCACCTCCACCAAGAAGTGAATTATTTGCAGCATTCACGATTGCCTGTACATCTGTAATCTTTGTTATATCACCCTTTAAAGTCTTGATTAAGTACATTTAGTCCCATCCTTTCCAGATATCCGGCTGATAACCAAGTGTTGATTGCTTACCATTTCTCACTACCGGAGTTTTAATTACTTGTGGATTCTCCAGCACCTTTTCGAGCTTATCTTCATCTGCGGTATACTTAATAAGGGCAAGTAAATCCTTGTCCTTTCCATCCCAGTTAACCATATTTTCTAATCCACCATTTGCCTGAGCTACTGAATTAAATTCTCCTTTGCTCATGCCTTTTTCTTTCATATCAATGAACTGAAACTTTATGCCCCGCTCCTTGAAAAAACGCTCTGCCTTCTTAGTATCATTGCATTTCTTTGTTCCAAATATCTGTATATTCATATCAGTATTCCTTCGCTATCTCTTCATCTATTCCGTACATTTTCTTAAAAATATCAATGTCTGACGGACTTTTAATCAACATTACCTCTTCTATCTTACCTGTATGGATGTCTTTAAAACCTGCAACCTGCTCTCCACTACAGATGCTTGCTTTGATTACTGGTTTCTGATTGTCCTTATCATATGTTTTTATAATTGTTTTCTTCTTAAACAGTCCCGTTCTGATCACCTTCTTTTGACTTTGCCATCAGTATGAGTTTTTCAAAAGACTGGACAAAGCGTACATCATCTTCATCTATACGCTTTCTTGGTCCTTTAATATGATTCTTATTAGAGCCTCGTCTTGCTTTCTTGTTAAGATGTCTCTCCATCAACATTTGGTCAATATTTTCATTCGTGTACCACTTACCGGATTGATGAATGGCATACGCACCTTTGCCAAGTGCCATTGCTGCAACACCGTAATCCTGAGAAACTACGATATCTCCTTTATGGCAAATGCTAATCAACTTATAATCTACAGCATCTGCTCCTGCCCCAACTACAATCACTTCGCTGTAATCAGAATACAAAACATGGTTCGTATCACACAGCAGTGTAGTTGGAATATTGTATTTTTCAGCTATCGACTCAACAATGCCTACCACAGGACATGCATCTGCATCTACAAATATCTGCATTATTGCCTCTCCATTTCTCTTTGAATCCAAGTCATGATTACATCCACAAGATAGTCCTGTTGCACCTGGCTCAACTCCTTGCCGGGTTGCATCTTATGCCACTTCCGTATGCACTCTCTACAGCAGGTTGCAGTCGCATGTTGAGCAATAAATACCGGATGTCCCTTGGTTGGATTCTGCTTTCCGTCATTCGGAATAACTGCCGGAGCTTCCCTCTTTGCAATAAAATCTATAGCGTGTTGTCTGATGGTATCAAGTCCCTTTTCATTTATGTAATCAATATCTTTCTGTTTCAAGTGAAAACTGCTACGGAACTTGGAATTACCAAGTCGCTCAAACAATTGCTTATGCCATTCATCCTTCGTCATAAAATCACCACAAATCATACTGTTTCATCGTTTCTGCATCTCGATACTCATGTTTCTCATAATACCCGATTAGTTTTCCTTCATCTCTGAGAGCCACCATATAGACATCCTTATTCTGTTTCTCATTATGAAATGTGTAAACAATGTTGTGGCTTTCATCTGCCGCAAACCAATCAACCACTTGTTGTATCTTTTCCCTTGATTCTGGATTATGACAATCCAACAGGCTTCTTCCTATCAGTTTGTCTCCTCCATATTTTGAATAGTTAAGTACTGCTGCTGGATTCATATAAATAATCTCATGCTTAAGATTGCATATAACGACAGAAGTCTTGTCCTGATCCACAATACTCTTATAAAAACTGACATATGACTTGAATTTGATTGCTTTTTCATTATCCAAACGTCTCTGAAGATTTGGTTTCTTACTATGATAATAGCTGTATATCTCATCATCCGGAATCCATATCTGTGCTTCATGTATTTTATCAAGAACAGCCTCTATGATATGTTCATCTGCCACAGAATCAGGTGTTTTCTCATTCTCAGTAACATACTTCTTATATTCCTCATACACCCATCCTGTAATCTTGTCCTTCTGCTTCATCTTGAGATTACTGAACTTTTTATTCATCTGCAAAAGCTGACCATCTATCTTTTTATGTATCTTTGCTTTCTTATTTTTTGCCATATCTCTGCTACCTTTTAGAACTTCACAACTTCCGGTTCATGTGTAAATGATGAAAATGTAGCTGTGCCATTTTCAAAATAAAATACCTCTGTATTGCCATCATCTGCGGAATACATCTTCTGCAAAGATGGATATGCATCAAGCATAGACTGTCTTGCCTCTCTGCGGTCATCTTCTACAAGTTCGCCTGCTATACGAAGCCACTCTCCATTCTTAAATGCGCAGATTTCCACCTTTGGATTTGTATGAATCTGCTTTGAAACCTCCTTTACCTTACCAGTCTGAATATATAGTTTGCCTTCAAAAATGCCTATGAAAAGAATATCATCTTTAGGCTGCTTACACAAGCAGTTTTATTTTGCAAATGCACCTCCATGATAGGTAGTTACTATTATTACTACTTTTATTTCATGGAGGTCTTTTATGTACGAATCATATATTAATAAAATCGAAGATATTGGTAAGCTTCGAAATCTAAAACCTGGCACTATTCGCACTTACCAAAACAACGTTAGGGATTTTTTGAAATTTATCAATAAACATCCAGATGAACTTACTTGCGAAGATGCAAGAGATTTTCTTTTACACCTAAAAAACAAAGGCGATAAAGCATCTACACTTAATAATAAAAATGGATCACTGGTATTTTTCTATAAGCGTGTTTTAGGAAAACTTTGGGATGATAACCTTGTTCCCAGAGCCATCAATGACTATGCTATCCCACGTGTACTGACACGCGAAGAGGTTGAAAGGCTGCTTGATGCTACTCCTAACTTAAAATATAAAGCAATGTTTGCACTTATGTATTCTTCCGGATTACGTGTATCGGAGGTAATTCACCTTAACTATGAGGACATTTCTCGTACAAATATGCAGATTTATATCCGCAATTCAAAAACACATTCCTCTCGTTATGCTATTTTATCCAAAAGAGCTCTCGACATTCTTACTGAGTACTGGTTTAAGTGTGGCAAGCCGAAAGGAATTCTCTTTCCGAATCAGTGGACAGGTGAATATCTTACTCCTTCAGCTACTGGTTTGGAAATGCGTAAATCCGTAAAAAAAGCAGGTTTACCCAAAGATGTACATTCCCATTGTCTAAGGCATAGTTTTGCAACACATCTCTTAGAGGATGGCGTTGATATTCGATATATTCAATCATTACTCGGACATCGTTCACCTAAATCTACTGAAATTTATCTGCACTTGAGCAATAAAACTGTTCTTGGCATCGTCAGTCCTTTTGACAAGGAAGAAGGTGGAGTTTTTGGATAATCCAACAGTACAGGATATCTTTTTGAGATTCTATCCTGCATATCTTGAAAAATACTCACCTTCTCCGGTGCAGTCTAAGGTTGCAAACTGTATCATCAACTGTAAGACCGGTGCCTATGGAGCTAACATCAGTATATGTGAAGATTGTGGTCATACCCAGATTCATTATAATTCCTGTCGTAACAGATGTTGTCCTATGTGTCAGGCTTTACCAAAAGAAATGTGGATGGATAAACGCCGTGAAGATGTATTGGATGCACCTTATTTTCATGTAGTATTCACAGTACCTCAAGAGTTAAATCCCCTAATCTACAGTAACCAACAGCTTCTATACGATACACTGTATCATTCTGTGTCAGCTACAATCAATGAGTTAACAGCAGACACGAAGCATCTGGGTGCAAAGGTTGGATATATCTGTGTATTACACACCTGGGGATCTGAAATGAATTATCACCCTCATATTCATGTTATCCTTCTTGGCGGTGGACTGACTGCTAAAAATCAGTGGCGTGATAAAGGTGAAGAATTCTTCCTTCCGGTAAAAATTTTGTCAAAGCTGTTCCGTGGTAAATATATGGATGAGCTGAAACGCTTGTGGAATGAGAAGAAGCTTCAGTTTCATGGAAGTAGTGAAAAATATCGCAATCATTATGCTTTCAAAGAATTGCTGAATACCTGTTATGAAAAAGACTGGATTCCCCATTGCAAGAAAACCATACTAAAATCGCAGATATATGGAGTCTCTTTGAATCTCTGATAATCCTTTACATAATGGTAAAATTCATGCGCTGCTGCAAAAATCTGATTAGCTAATGGCTTGTTAGCATTAAGAATAATATATGCCCGTTCCTTCCCCGTTGTAGGAATATACAGCATACCATCAATCTTATCCGAGTCAAATGATACCATTTCAAAACGAATATTACCACTCTGCTTAAGAATCCAATTAAACACACCAGTTCCCATGGGAGCCAGGGCATAATCCACCCTCTTTTCTCTTACAAGCTTTTTTATATCAGCAATCTCATCTTTTGATAGAGCATCTGTATTAAAGTCATATTCATTTTGATAATACTGTTCAAACAGTTCATTGTGATCAATCGACGACATAACTACCTCTCTTTGCAAGCAACTCGTACTTCTCCTTAATACGAATACGTTCAGCCATTTCCTCAATTTTTACCTTATCAGATTCTTGCAAACTTCCCATCAGATATACCAGTGCGTCCGTTGTAGAATCTTCAAAATACTCGTCTGTACTTTTACCAGACAAACTGCAGATACGGCTAAGAATATCGATAGTAAGCATCTGTTTACCGTTTTCCAATAATGATAATGTAGGTCTCTTAATTTCAAGTTTTTCCGCGAATTCGACCTGTGACTCTTTTCCTCGCAATTCAATCAAATCTTCACAAAATTTCTTTATATTGAACTCCTTCATGACAATCCTCCTAAAAATGCATGTTAATTATTTTAACAAAATAATGCACCCATGTCCATGAACTTTGTCAACTTTCCTAACACCATTATACTCCATAAGCATATGTTTTGACATGGATTTTAACAGTTTTTCATTATATAAACCCAAAATACAAATTTCCTTCTGAACATTACATTTTTTCAGCATATCTCCTACGATAATATTCCATAGTACGATATTCAAGAATATCCCTCATATGCTTCTTAAATGCCTCATTCCCTATTATAACTTCCACATCATCTCTAATCGCAATAGCATAATCCTCTTTCTCAATAAAGAACCCTTTTCCAGAAGATTTCAAAAATTTAATTGGCATGCTTTTCGCCTTACTTAGATGCTGTTTATCCGTCATAGCTTTATAATCAGCATAAGAGATGCCCGCTGCAAAATCCTTCCAATTGGTACCATTATCAAAGAATGTTTTCCATGCTACCAATATATCTTCATCTTTAACTGCCAGCCTCACTTCACCGTCATTATAGAAACTATATAAGATTGGCATTTTATATACCTTCTGCATATCAGTAGTTTCAATCAATGATAGAAATTCTCTTCCTATTCCCGAATATACCACTTCTTCATCCACTGATAGCTCCTGCATTTCATTTAAAAATTCCATATATCTTCGAAATGGATTTTCCTTTGCATGTTTTATGCAATACTGATAGATATCATCATCCATATACGTGAACAGTTCCATACGTGTTGGAACTTTACCATCTAACAGCTCTTTCACTCGATAAAATTCCTGCTTGAGCCGTTCCTTAATGGATAATGATTTCTTATCCAACTCCTTGAATAAATCAATCAGCCGCATATCAAAATCCACAATACAATCATCAGGATACTCAATATCGCTGTAATCATAAGCAGTTTTTTCTCCAAAGTTCTTCCCGCCACTTAAAAGCAATGGTGCCCGTCCGGCTTTTTCATAGTTGCCAATAAAGTCTAAAACATTTAGATACTCTTTGCCTTTACTCGTACGAAGTCCGCGCCCCAGCTGTTGTAAAAATACAATAGGCGACTCTGTTGGTCTTAAAAACATAACCATGTCAAGGGAGGCAATATCTACACCTTCATTAAACATATCCACCGAAAAAATCACTTTTATTTCTTGATTCTTCAGTTTTTCAATCGCTTTATCTCTATCTTCTGAAAACTCACCATCTGCATTGCTATATACGGCAACTGACTCTATACCTCTTTTACAAAATTCCTTTGCCATTTCTTCAGCATGCTGTCTGGAACAACAAAAACCAAGTGCCCTTTTAGAACGATATTTCATATAATACTTATAAATCAAATCGTAGCGCTTTACATTTCCAATATACGTTTCGTTCAATTCCTTTTCATCATAACGACCTTTTACAAGATGCAATGATGAATAGTCCGTTTCATCATAAATACCATAATAGTGAAACGGAACCAGTGCACCCTTATTAATTGCTTCTTTTAAGGAAATCTCATATGGAACATTATAATCACAGATTTCATAAATATTTTTGCCGTCCATTCTTTCAGGAGTGGCAGTAAGCCCCAGCAGAAACTGTGGCTTAAAATAATTTACAATTCTCTGATATTGGTCATTTACCGCATGATGAAATTCATCAATTACCAGATAATCAAAATAATCCGGTGCAAAGAAATCTTCTGTCAGATATTCACTTCTGCCAAGTGTTGCAACTGACGCAAAAATCACAGCTTTGCCCGTGTCTTTTTGTTTTCCATAAAAGAAACCATAATCATCCGAGTGTCTTACATTTTTAAAAGATATTGCTGCCTGCTTTAATATTTCTTCTCTGTGAGCCACAAATAATACACGCTCATACTTCGCTGAATCAAATGCAGCCAGATAAGTCTTTCCAACGCCGGTAGCTGCCTGTACCAATCCCTTTGTCGCACCTTCCGACCTGCTATCCTCCAAAGCATATAAAGCTTCTATCTGTGCCCCTCTTGGCTGAAACAATACTTCAACCTTAGTATCTGCATCATCTTCCAAATTATCATATTTCGCCAAATCTTTTGATACAGCCGGCTTGTGCCAGTTCTTAGAATATCTTGTGAGTTCTTCATCATCAATCACAATAGAATGATTTTCAAACAAATCCACAAAAGTATCATAAAACAAACTAAAATTCTTCTTATCACCAAGACTATTAAATCGGTAATTCCACTCTATTCCGGAAGTCAACGCACTTCTGGAAATATTTGATGAACCAATATATATTTCTCCGGTATTTCCATAATGAAAAATATATGACTTCGGATGAAATGAGCGTTCTTTATCATTATAAAATCTCAAATCCACCCGGTCACCCAATTCCTTTTTTATTAGGCATAAGGCTGATGGTTGGGTAATTCCAAGATAATTTCCGGTAAGAATTCTCACCTGTACACCACGCTCCAATGCTGCCTTCAAATCCTTTAGAATCATTCTCACTCCGGATTCCATAAGAAACGAAACAATAATGTCAATCTTATTTGCTTTTTGCATACTCATTTTTAACTGGTAATATAAAAAGCGATTTTTATTTTTATCACCAGTCATGACATCTGTATATTCTATTTCTAATCCATCAACCTCTATCTTTTCCGCAAAATCAGATTGAGCCATTTTTCTTCACCTCTTCCCGGTCGTACATCCGAAGTTGTCCACTGCTCTTCCACTTCTAAATCCTCTATCTCTTTAATAAATTCTGCAAATGTAAATTCTGTCATATCTGTAAAAAATCTTCCGTTTCGTTCACCTGCAAATGTTCCATATTTAAAAGATGTATATATAACTCCATTTTGCTTTAATGCAACTACCATCTTTTTCATTACAGCCGTAAGTTCATCAATCGGCAGATGTAATATGGATGAACATGCCCAGATGCCATCATACTTGTCCACTTCCGTCAGTTCCCGAAAAAGCATATTTGTCACTTTAATTCCTGTGTATTCACTTGCTAACTTACATAACTCTTTAGAACCATCAACTGCATCTACGCTATACTCCTGCTCCAAGAAATACTTTGTATCCCGCCCGGAACCACAGCCAAAATCAAGTATATACGCATGTATTGGCAATTTACGCAAAAACTTTTCCTGCATATTTTTAAATTCTACATTGAGAGTAGCATTCACAAAATCTTTTGCATTTGCATCATAATAATCTATTGTATTTTTATATTTATCCATGCACTGTCTCCTTTTTACACGAATTTTTATAAACACACGCTTTTTATTACTTCACACACCCACTCGCTTACTCCTGCTGTTTCCTTCAATAGTTCTTTCTTTTCGTTTTCCGGCAATCTATTCTTTAAACTGCAAATAATATTATCGTCAATCCTTTCTATACCCCATGTCTTTACTGCTTCAACCACTGAAATTGATATTTCTGACATCAACGATATTTCACGATGCAATAGTCCAATGAAAGCTTCTTGCAATGGAATGTGCTACCGCATCTGGATTTGTAGGTACGAATTCTTTTAATAACTTACTATATACTGGTTTCTCATATACTCCATTCAAAACTCTTCGAATATTTTTTTTCTTCAACTTGTCTTCCAAGATACTTTCTTATTGTTGTTGCATTTGCAATATCCGTAAAATCCGTTGTGACAAATATAGTCCCTTCTTCTGCCAATTCTATTCTCTTTTTTTATCGTCCCATAAATACTATCACCCATGAGTTACGCTCCTTACCTTGTCACGATTATTGTATATTTTTCGTGACATAGTTGCAAGTGTTTTAGTCACATTTATGTAATGAACAACAAATCTATCAAAATCAAAAATCACAAGCTACAAGTGCCTCTCTGGTCATCACACTGGCAACTGCACTGTTGCCGGTAATATCACTATGATCTCCTTTAGCCTGAACTCTGACTCCCAGTTCTCCACGACTAGCTTGTCTGTTAAAAGCTTTTTTGTTTTCAATCATATACCTGAGATCGTCAGTGTAGCTTTCAACGATTCCCATGAAATTCGGATAATATCTGATAATAATGTCTACCTTCTTGGTTGAATCCGCCTGCGCATATACTTTAATTATATTTGCTTTCGTTGCCATCGTTTCCTCCATACTTAGTGATTTATCGATGCAAGGAAAAGCTAACCGGTTGCTTATTTCTTACAAGTATTATTCTACGGCTTTCTATGGATGAAGTCGTTCCCCAAAGAATAGACTTGCGATATCGTGGGAATAGACTTTTTGTTAAATCAGAATTATCAGATTGCACACACCAAATCTTAGCAATAAAAAATAGTTCTGCCGCTTTATTGTAATGCAGAACTATTATTTAAAATGAATCACTTACTATTATTTGATTATCTGGAGTATATAGTGTAAAACTCTTCACCTTTACAATTTGTTGTCCCCTAATATACATATCTGATGATTGATGAAAGAATGTTTCTATGTATCTCTTTTGGGTGGCAGCATCGACAGCTATACCGAGGTGATTATATTCACTATTTTTCTTTTCCTCAAAAAGCAGATAATCACTCTTAATTTTTGAATTAATCAGAGAGGGGTTAAAGTCTATGATCGCATCTGTGTATGTTAATGTTGTTAAACTCTCATAAGAAAAGCTTTCGTACCGAGACGCAATATCCTGATAAAATACACTCGCTTTCACCATAGCATCTGTAAATTTTTCTTTCTTAATACGACTAATAATATACTTCGTTTGTACCTTTTTATTATTTTTATCATTAAATAATTGAATAAGCTGAATATCTTCTAATTTGTGCAATCCTAATAGATGTACAAAGTTTTCTTCTTTATACGTGAAATCAATAATCATTCCATTTGTTAACAGATATTCTACTCTACAGTTTTTCAGTCGAATATAATCATTATATTTTGCCAGTAAATCATTCATAATAACTCCGTATACTTATAAGAAAAATGCTCCTGATACAAAATCAGGAGCACAAATACTTCTTTTGTATGGTTCCTTGTTTTTCAACTCTACAGCCTATTCGGGAGAGCGAACCAACTCTCATTTGGGAACTCCAATCGTGAGCCGAACGACCACGACCTTCTTTGTTCAATTAAATAATAACAGAAATTTGTTTAAAAAGCAATAACTTCTGCTAATAAATCACAATAAAAATACCTATCCCAAATCACTTATCTTCTACGCTTTAATTATTTGATTTGTTTATTGTAAAATAGAATTCTATTTTACAATAAACACTGATGATCTACATACTCCAAGCAGCTCTGCAAAATACTCCTGTGATAAACCTGTCTCATTTCTCTTTTCTTTGATTCTTGTTCCTAATGAATTATTTGTCATATTTCCGTTTTGCAGACTCTCATAATGTTACAAGCATCTTTTGCCAATCAGACTTCTATGAGCCTGGAACTCAATGCTTCGTCAAGTTCAGTTTCTAGCATAACTTTTGATAGTCAGTGCGACCATATGATTCAGGATCATTCCATCTTGACCACTGGCTATCTCACTGTATGAAATTAGTTGGGATTTATACTAGCTCAGTAAACATTGATAACTGTTTCTGAAATCCACGTATTCTTTCATTGAACGACACCTCGTCCTCTCCCGGCTCATGAATAATTGTTGCAACAAATCCCTTAGTTGCAAGAGTAGTGACTTCACTGCCACACTTACATGAGCTCTCTTTTGATGATATTCTTGCTTTTTCAAGCACTCTGCCGCATACCGGGCAGGTTACAACTCTAATTCTCTTCTCTGTATTATTCATCTAACAATCCTCCAAGCGAATATTTCTTCTTCACTCAAACGGATAAGGGAATGAAAACCGTTGATGAATCGGTGTTCACAGTTGGCTCCTATACGAATTGCAGTAGCAGATACAATTCCACGGCAGAAGCAGCCCACCAACCATATACTTCTCGCTGATCATGGTTAAATTATAGTACCAATTAGACTGCTTACGCAAGTAGAAAAAGAACATCCGTTCTGTCCTTTAATTTGTACAAGATGACCAATTGACAACCTATTCGTATACAATAATCTATTTGAAGATATGTCCCCCAATACGAAATATTACTTAGATATTTTATCATGCGCTGGTAATCCTACAGTCATCATGGCAATCACCTTTCAGTTTACCACCACTTTACAGGTCATAGCCAACTATAGGTTGGCTAACACACCAAATTTAACAGACATCCATATATACAACCACTTCCAAAGGAAAAAGGCGCCTGATCGACTAGCCAGACTCCACCAAAAAACAACTTATTATTTGCGATATGGATTTTTCGTTTCTCTTATAATCTTTAATATAGCTTCTTTATCCTTTGAAATAGCTTCAAAAAATTCCTCTTCTGTCAATTCCTTAGCATCTTCCATTACATCAGTATTGCCAATTCCATAAGGACTATCTGAAGGTTCTGTTTCATCGAATCCTATTAATATACCAAGCAGCCTAAATAAATCAAATTGAGGAATCATTTTTTCATCCAAAATATAATTATCAACAACACACTGATCTCCAGCTTCATTCAGGTAGCTTCTCTGAATAGCATATTCTCCAGTAGACTGAATTTTGTAATATGTTATTATTTCACCTCCGGCTTCTTTTACTCTCATGCACTCATATTCACCAACTGTCATTACACAATACCTCCCTATAAAACCAGATATCCTTTTCAAATAGTATCTCTTTACTTTTTAACCCACCATCCGCTTCCAGTCATCAATCAGTGAAGACAGATAGGTCTTAATCAGCCTTCCGTCTGACAGCCTGATGTCCGGTCCATACTTGATGTCTCCCTGCCACAGTTCATTCCTGTGGGCTCTGCAGAATCTGCGTGATGTTGTCTCACGTTTTTC
>JBGVMW010000165.1:0-2176 GCA_045125095.1 Lachnospiraceae bacterium | reverse complement strand
AGAGATATTGATATATACTATTGCGGGTAGCAGAGTTCCGCATTTTCGTATTTGCCGTCAGCATTATTTTCCTCCGTAGGAATATTTTTCTATATTATAGCATATATTTATCTCCTTGTCAATAATGGTTCTCATTATCGTTAAGAAAACTTATTGACATATTACGACAAAAAAATTACTTTACTTTTAATATTTTTTCGCAAAACCTCTTGACAAGTACACTTGGCAATGATATAATAAAGTCGTGCCAAGAACACTTGGCAAGTTTTCATCATTTAAGGAGGTTTTTTATGAAAAAAGATGAAATATTGGAAATGGGCCGCAAAGAGAACGCAGGCAAGCACGACGAAAGAGAGATGGCTGCATTCGGAACGGCATCAAGAGTGGGAATGCTTGTAGGCGGCATTCTGTGTGCTGTGTTGGTATTCTTGTCAGAATTCCTTTTCAAAGTACACGAAATAGGATTGGTTGCTTGGCTTGTATATTTTGCAATGCAAGGAAGCCATCACATCACGTTATACACAAAACTGAAAACTAATAAACATCTTGTGTATGGTATTGTCGCTCTCGCCTTTACAATAGCTTTTGCAGTTACGCTTTGCGTTGTTACTTTGGGGTAAGCTATGGATGATAAACTTGTATTAAAAAACAACTTAAAAACTATACGCCTTGAAAAAAACATATCCCAACAGCAGCTTGCGGATATGGTAGGCGTATCAAGAAACACCATAAGCTCCATCGAAACAGGGCAATTCAACCCTACTGCAAAACTTGCATTGATTTTGTGCATAGCTCTTGACAAGAAATTTGAAGATATATTTTACTTTTAATGAAAGCGCCCTCGCTTCGTTTCGGAACGAGGGCTGATTTTATTAGTTCAAAAAAATGTGCATCAGAAAATCAATTACTATGCAAAAAACAAATGTTATGAGTGCAGAACCTATAACCAAAAGAATTTTCTGATACGGACGCTTGCCAATTTCTCGTTGCTTCTGTATATCGTCCAATCGCTTTCCTTCAGAAAATGCTACAATTTCTTTATAGGTTTGAACGTCATTGGTCTTTTTTACCTTTTCAAGCTTAAAAGCAAAACACAACGAGATTGCCCAAATAATTCCCCAAGGAATGACCGCCCAAACACCAAGCCACGCAAACAGCGGAACCGCAGAAACAGCAGTCGCAATTAACATCAAGGTGTAGATCTTTCCATAACGATTCATTTTTGCAATTTCTTCTTTTTTGATTTTCTCTTTCATAATTTCAATATCTCCTTTCACTAATTGGTCAAGTGAGATACCAAACAATGAGCTGAGTAGTAGCAGGCTATGAATATCAGGGTAGTTTTTTCCGTTCTCCCAATTTGAAATGCTCTGCCGTGTTACATATATCTTTTCGGCAAGCTCTTCTTGGGAAAGATTCATTTCCGTCCGATATTTTTTTATCTGCTCATTCAGTTCCATATATAAACCTCCTTTTCGTCGTGATTTGCTCACCGACCTGCCATAAGTATAGTCGGTTTTCATTTCTCTGTCTATCAAATGCCTTTTCCATTTGCTTAAATCACGATGCAAAAGGGATTTTACATAGCTACAAATTGGAATTTATCGACCAGCTATGCCTTTTCCAACCACATAAATACCAACCAGCATTTCAGCGATTGATATTCCCAATAGAAGTCCTGAGAAAAAGTCTTTTACATTGGAACCGCCAAGCGTATAAGAAAGTGCCTGCAATGCAATTCCCATTACAATAAGTAACACTCCGTAAAGCAAGTTTTTTTGCTTTTCCAAATCCTGTGTCCTTTTCAGCAAATCCATGATTTGCTCGTCATCATATGCGCGAACACTTCTTTCCTCGGCAGCTTCTCCATCCATTAGCTCTGCAACTGTAATTTCTAATTCTTCACATAAGATTTTTACGACAGAGTAATCGGGCATGCATTTGCCTGTTTCCCATTTCGAAACTGTTTTATTAGATACTCCAAGCTTTTCTGCCAACTGTTCCTGTGTAAGGCTTTTCTCTTTTCTTTTTTGTGCTATAAACTTTCCCGTTGCTTGTTGATTCATTTTCTCTACCTCCGTTTGTTGTTTGTAGAAAAAGCATACCTCTTTTCTCTGAAAAACAACATCCCCTATTTGGAGAATCTAAGTGGAATTACTAATTATTCCTGCAAATT
>JBGVMW010000164.1:0-3313 GCA_045125095.1 Lachnospiraceae bacterium | reverse complement strand
CTATGTCTGCTTTTGCCACAGTAGAGTGTAAATCCGAGAAAGTTGAACGTTTCGGCTTTTCTGCCATATTTCCGTTTGGAATTGATTTCTGCATATTTGCCGAACTCTATCATTCTGCTCTTGCTTTCTTCCAATTCGAGATTAAATTTCTTCAACCGTTCCTTTAGTAATGCGTAGTATCTCTCTGCATCTTCCTTGTACTGAAATCCTGCAATGAAATCGTCTGCATATACTGCGAGAAAACTGTTACCTACTGTATTGCTCCTAATGACAAACTTGTACCATAAAGTCAGTACATTGTGCATATAGATATTTGCCAGTATCGGACTAATAATGTTGCCCTGTGCCGAACCCTCTTCGCTTTCTTCAAATACTCCGTCCGTCATTACTCCGGCTTTTAAATATTTGTTGATTAACCAAAGAAGATTTGGGTCTTTGATGTAAAGCTTTAGAAACTCCATCATCCATCCATGGCTTATGTGGTCAAAGAAGCCTTTTATATCGGCATCTACTACATGATTTATATGCTCATTACTTATCTGTCGATGGACTTCCTTTATGGCGTCATGGCATCCTCTGTTTGGTCGGAAACCATACATACAATTTAGAAACCTTGGCTCATAAATAGCTTCCAGGATTTTCTTCACTGCCAGTTGCACTATCTTGTCCTCATAAGAAGCAATTCCCAAAGGACGTTTCTTACCATTTGCTTTTGGTATGAACACCCTAAGTGATGGCAAGGGTTTGTAAGCCTTATTCTTTAGTTTGCTTACAAGATTTGTTAAGTTTTCTTCCAGATGTTCCTCATACTCTGCTTTTGTCACTTTATCAATGCCCACTGCTTTATTGCCATCTAATTCCTTATGGCAATGTTTCAGCATTTCAATATTTATCAAGTGATACAAAGATGTGAACTCTGGTTTCGGCGTAGTTGCCGAGATTTCCATTATTCTTTCCAATTTCGTTCCCATTATTTCTCCCGTCCCTGAGTACGGATAATGTATCCTCAGAAAGACCGTTATTATGTAGCTCCCTTTCCTCCACTGGCATTACCCAGTTTCCTCGGTACTATGAAGCTATCCGACTGCCTACCACTCGTCCGTCCATCTCCCTCTTCTAGTTGATGTAACGTACTTGTTTCCAAGAAATGATAGGCTCTCCCCAGTTGACTAATTAACCACAATGTCAAGCATGATTGGCTCTTTGACCCCGCAGTGCCACACAGAACTCGCCAATTTACGCTCTGTATGATGTTGCTTTCCATGTGAATTACCATGTCAGCCCTCTGATAGGTAACATTTCGAGGCTCAATCGCATTGCAACCCTACTTGCTCGCTGTCTACGCTTAACTCCCACCATTACTGATGACAGCTCAAGACTCGCTACTGTTGGTTGGCTAAACCTTAATCAGACAGGGTTTCCACCTGTTAGGTTAATTGCCCTTGGCTGGGCGCACAATTCAAATTTTCTTTTGTTATTCTGTAGCAAATTCTCCTGTAATCTCACTCTTTTGCAAAATATGTCCTTCAGCTTTTTCAAGAAAGTCCTTTTGAATATATTTGCAGACAAATCCATTTCACAATCTAATGCATACAGTGTAACCCTATATAAATGTTTCTTACCTTTAGGTGGCTTAGGTCCTGCATATCGATGCCAACCATAAGCAAGTCCCTGCTTTGCATTTTTATATGCTTCTATATTTTTTCCTGATGGAATATCTTCCCTTATGCTATTTGTTGCCGGAATATTCCAAACAATCCAATGTGTAAAATCTTTAATCGGATGGCTCAAATCTTCCAAAGTAATTGCTATGATTTTTGCACTTGGCGAAAGATTTTCAACAACAAACTCCGGAGATACATCCAGACCATATCCTGTATGTTCAATAAGAAATTGTCCTTGTGTATCTATTCCGTTGCACTTAAATTTCAGCATATCGTTTTCCAAATTAAAAGCCTCCTCGTCAGTTAAACATCACGCTGTTAACTTCAAAGTTAACATTTATTATTTATAGCCATATATGGTATAGACTTCGTTTTCGCTATCATATTCATATGGAATATAATACTTGTCCATTAAGCAAAGAAACTCCTCTTCAAAATCGCAAAGTTCTTTGTCATCCTCGACCAACCTTCCATTATGTTTACTGACATAAAATTTCGGTTTAACCTTTACCCATTCAATTGCTTTTAATTTATATCCTAAATGCTCATCATCAAAACCCGCTGTAAAAAATGGACCCGATCCAAACAACGTCAAATAATCACATGGTATCAACACAGGCATTTCCTCATTTATAGCCTTAATAAATTCCTTCCACTTCGTATTATTCATACATGCAGTTAACTTTCTGTCCCTGATAATTTCGGCTATCTTCTCACTCTCTGTTTTCTTATGGTCAAAATCTCCGTTCTCAATTTCATTCACCAAAAGTTGTATTTTGCGTAGAAGCGTTTCGTCATTCCTCTTAGCCCAATAACTGCTTGATACCTGTTCTCCATTTCGCAAAACATAATATAAATATTTACCAGACCATCTGTTCACACACAAAACAAAATGAACATCTTTTTTCCAGCGTACATCCAAAATTATACCATTATTGAATTGAACCTCATTTATTTCTCGAAGAATTCCATTTTTGAAATTTATCTTTTCGCAAACTTCACGTTTTATTTCTTCTGCGGTTTGTTCAAATGTGTTCTGGTCAATAATGTGACCATATTCGAATCTATTTCTTTCCATGTTCATTTTCTTATCCTTTCAGTGAAGAAACTTCAAATTTTCGCTCTCATCGAACACACCAATTATACCATGATATATACGATATTTCTACATGCTTTTTTACCTATGCAGTGTGTTGTGTTGCCTTGACATCATTTTCCATCAACCTTTTTATCTTGTCCTTCATGGTTTCCTTGGCATCCTCATTGAAATGCACCCTTACAACATATGTTGTGCCACCTATCTGCTTCCTGAGTGCTACCGGTGTGTGTGATTTTCTATTCTCCATTTTGTGTTCTCCTTTTTTGTTTTGCCTGATAAGGAAGAGCCTCTTTCAGCTGACAACCGGAAGCTGACAACCGACCTTCAAAAATTCTCAATTCCTTTTATTTATAGTTACTTTTCCTAAATTTACTTTTTCTTAAATATTCCGTTGCTTTCGTTGTCAGTATGGACCTATGTCAAGACATTGGACACAAAAAGTTGAACTTTTTTATGCAGCTTCGATAGCTTCATCCTCTACTTGTTGAGGTGTTTTGTATCCAAGTGCACTGTGAATTCTCTGGCGATTATACCAGGATTCTATATACTC
>JBGVMW010000163.1:0-4516 GCA_045125095.1 Lachnospiraceae bacterium | reverse complement strand
CCATGAGTTAGTATGTTCCTCACATCCAGCTTCCTTCAGATTCCGCCTCACGGTGGACACCCTTGCCTTCGGCTATATCCTTCCCACTACCGGGTGGATTCGGGACTTTAACCCGTTAGAAACGTGCGCCGCTAGGCGCACAAGGCAGGAGCAGGGCGAAAAAACCGCCCTGCAAATTTCCCCCATAACCGCTACACACTGCCAAACTTACCAGTACCAATCAGCTACCACGTTTTAACACACCATCTACCGAAAATGTATGAGCCAGCACCTCAAGGTTCATTATCTCAAATGTTCGGCAAAGATGCTCCCAATACTCGTTAGAATATTTATAGCCATTTGACATATTTGCAATAGCATACCGCTCCACTTCCACCATACGCATCATCTGACTCATTACAGATGTTTTCCAGTGCTTTCCATTACCTAAATCAAGATAAGGCTGAGCCAGCAGATGTAAGGATACCCCTTTTGACATACAAAGCTTACCAAAATTCATAAATTGTGATACTGTTGCAAACCGGTTCACGCTGACTACATATACCACATCACCAGATTTCACTACATTTACCAGATGACTTATCAAGTTGATATGTACTATATTTTCTTCTGTAATTCTTTTGTTTCGAAACAACTCTCTTGTTGTCACATCATCCAGTTGTGAAATTATTCCATAGACCATAATTATTACCTCCTGTCGTTTTAGAAATTAAAACAATCTTGAGGATACTGAGTAAGGTCTAACATTTCCAAAGTTCCTATATCACACCAGAAATTTGTTGCAAAAAGTGTTTAACCTTGAAGCAAAAGTCAATCATTTTTTATAATCACACACTTGATTTTTCTGAAAAAGGGCTGAAAACAGGCACTGTGTGAAAAAAGTAAAACAGCACAAGGAAGTATAGTACCCCAAAATAACAGAATTTATGGAACTCTGCGTATCTGCCAGCTTACAGGTTTATGGAAGCCTCATATATTGGCAGGTCTCAAAAAATCAGATTCGATTACAACAACCTATGATACTTGAAACCCTTACTAATAACTTATGTTTTTGAAGCAGGCTTTGCTTTGTAATACCGTTTGTCTACCAGATTACCTTTCTTATCAGCACCGATGGAATACGTCTCACGATACACCAACTGGACATCTCCTACTCTAGCCATAGCTTCTTTATTCGTCATTTCTTCCACAACTGGCTTTTTCATACCTCTACTGGAAGAATACAAATTCATACCAGCAGGATAAAATTTTAATCTCTCACCTTTAAGAAACTGTTTTGTTACACCATCAACAATCTTTTCTACTGTAGCAGGTTTATCAGCATTTTCTTCATTATCAGAATTATCATCTTCGTACTCAATATCGCTTAAATGGACTTTAAAGTACAAAGCCAGACCATCCCCATCGAAAACTTTATGAGTGGATGTAATACCATGACTCCACAGTTCTGAAATTATATCGCTTGCGATAAATGGTGCATTATCATCAAAAATCAGTAAAATGTGCAGATGCCACGAATTGCCATGTCTCTCACCTTGAGGTTCCGCTATCGTAATATACTGAAACGATTTCTGACCAGAAGTAAGGTCAATCTGCTTAGCAAGGTATCTCTTGAGTTTTCGCAGAAACAACTTTGCATCCAGAAAGGCTTGCTTACCATCAGTCATCACGTCTTGGTATGTAACAGTAATCCACTTACACTTGGCAGGGTCTGTGGCATTGCACCGTATTAAATCCATTAAACGATTAATACTTTTTCGCACACTCTTTGGAGACTGGTAACGACTTTCCGATTTTTTCTTCTGTTTTACCTCACCAGTCCGAGTATCAAGGTAAGTATCTTTTGACAGATTACGGACTGTGCAGGTTTTATTATTTCCCGCTGTAAACTGGACAACTGAAGTGTTACCAGCCGTTTTCAATTTTACTTGGACTGAATCATGTATTTTGATGTCATTTGAGTTTACTTTTCTTACACGCATAAAAACGCACCTCTTTTGCAACAAAAAATTGTTTTAAAAGAAGTGCGTTAATATCAGCGTATTGGAACTAAATATTAGATTTTGTTTTTGGATGTCCTTAAGTGCACCCAGATGTAAATTTCGCCCTAGAACTGTCTTTATAAAAACTTTCTCTATTGCCTATTACTTCGTAAGGGCAAGTCGAAAGTTTTTGTTAAAGACAGTTAGGGTTATGGTTAAAGCGGAAGGTGGTTGGGTGTCCTTATGTGGAGACATAATAAATAAAAAGAAGAAGAGGCATCCTCTATCAGCCCATTATAAAAATATCGGTATAAGAATTATCGCCAATTTATATAATAAAAATATCGCTATTTAATGCAAAAACGCATCATCTCCACAGCACCAAGTGCTATGAAAACAATGCGTTTTAAGTCTGTAAAACAATATTCAGTTTTGATTTCATATATTTTGGTATTCAACCACTATCAAGAAGAATATACAATTGAAAACTTTGCCCCATTCGATTGTATCCAAGTAGCTATTTCGTTTAACCATTTCATCGTCATATCAGAGGGTCTTTCGCAAACCTTCAATTTGATATATTTATTATCACTAGAGACATTTGGGAAATCTTTCGTAAAATCAATGCTATTTAAATACACTAAGTAATTTTCAATCTTATCAAGTAATAGCGTCTGTTGTTCAACTGAATCTTCTAATTTCCCCGAAGAAATAATGAACAAATCTATTCCACCATCATTCCTTTCTCCAATAATATCAATCGCATTCACGTCATAAACCATGATACAGCCTCCCTATATTTCTTCAATTAAACTAAATGACTTAATATTATCTGAATTCCTCGTCGCGGCATATATTAATGGCATCTCCTTTTTTGACATTATATATATTTCGCCATACTCATAATTAATATAATCTTTCAATCGAGAAATAACGCTCTTAATATTAAGCTTGTCGTAATCAACATCTTTCACGATGACAGAAATATATCCTTCCTTACGTACACATAAAAAATCATAGTCGAATGAAGCTGTTCTGTAATCTTTGGGAAGAGAATAACACGAAAAACTTGAAGGATTTTCACCAGCTGCGATTGTAGCTAAAATATCTTTTTTCTTACGTGCTACTGTTAATATTTTTCCACTACAAAATGTTTTGCTTTGTATCCCTATATGTGTTGGTTTATATCCCAAGCTTTTCATGAGATTCTCAATATCTTGGTACCAATTTAACCAATTTTCTTTTTGAATCCCATTTCCCCATAGTGTTATTGAAATTACTTTTTTATCCATACTAATTACCGCCTATATCCCTAATTTTAATATTTCCAGCTCTATCTCCTATAATGCGTTGGTTGTCAATCATTCTATCAATTAACAAATCTGGAATATCTGTTTTACTCGGAACCTCAACCTGATCAATTAGTCCATCATTTCTAACGCCCATAATATCTGGTCTTCTATTTGGCTTTGCACCAGGAATTTCATTACTCAATCCTTTGTTCACATATATTTTACTATAATCTCCGCTATTTTTCATAACGTCAACTTCATCGAGTATTGTTTCCCAATGACCTATTGTTCCGTTAGTATGAGGCTTACTTGGCATTATTACTTCTGTCTTACTACCACTCTTGACATAAAGTCTTTACTCTTATAATTATCCAAGCCGATGACCCTACCCCGAAAAATGAATACACTTCCCAAAGCCGACCGTTACATCTGCTTAAAATTCTACCACATATTCTACATTTACTCTACATCTTTTCGCCAGCATTTTCCACTACTGGCATACGGTACTCTGTACCGTTCTTTAACATTCCATAAATAATACTGATTAATCGTCTTGAAATACAAATCAGTGCCTGCTGACTGCTCTTACCCTCTGCCTTACGCTTCTCGTAGTATGCACGCACTACTGGATTTCGTGGTGTTCCTTTTGATGATACCTGCACCATCTGAATCGCAAGGAAATAAATCGTAGCTTGTAATCTTCTATTGCCTTGCTTTGTAGCAAAATCCTTACCTTTCCCACTGGATGATAAATGAAGCGGTGCAATACCAGCAAACTGTGCCAGTTTATTGGCATTCGCAAAGCGTTTGATATCACCGATTTCTGACAGAATTTTCACTGCCGTTATAATACTTACCCCTGGGATGGTTGTAAGTGTACAGCCCAGCATCTTATACATCTGTTCCAGCATCTTATCTACTTCAGCCAGCTGTCTGTCATAATGCTGTAAATCACTGACAATGCTAAGGGTTACCATATCCCTAGCATCTTGGAAGTCATTATTTTTGACTTTGTCACTGGCAACAGCATCCAAGATTTTCTCGCAGGTCTTGGTGGAACACTTATTGTGGCTGACAGGAACAAGTTCCTCACGCAAATCTTCAACAGTCTTACCCTTCAGATACTTTCTGGATGGATAATGCTCCCAAAAATATAAAGCTGTAGGTCTGCTGATATCGTTAAAAAACGACTTATACGACGGATACGCGATGCACAACTGTTCATGCAACTGATTTACCAGT
>JBGVMW010000162.1:0-10715 GCA_045125095.1 Lachnospiraceae bacterium | reverse complement strand
GCATGAAATTTCCTAGTATATAAAAAATAGGATGCGCACTCGCGCGAAATGTAGTATGTCGCAAGCGACCGCGCTCGGCGCGAGAGTTCTGCAAGCAGAACTCTTTTATACTAGGAAATCACAGGAGTTTAATGTAAATTGTAATGCATGAAATTTCCTAGTATATAAAACGAAATTGATTTGCCTGTATGTTTGGTTAAGAATGTGGACAGAGTAACAGAAAGAGGCTATAATAGTGGATATTGCTATGCTATGAGAAAGGAAGAAACATATGAAGTACGATTATTTAGTAGTGGGAGCGGGATTATTTGGTGCAATTTTTGCATCGGAAGCCAAAAAGAAAGGGAAAACGGTTCTGGTAATTGACAAGCGTTCTCATATAGCTGGAAATATTTACACAAAGGAAGTAGAGGGCATTCAGGTTCACCAGTATGGTGCACATATTTTTCATACAAGTAATAAAGAAGTGTGGGATTATATACAGCAGTTTGCAGAATTTAACCGATATACGAATTCGCCGGTAGCAAGATATAAGGATGAGCTTTATAATATGCCATTCAATATGAACACCTTCAGTAAAATGTGGGATGTAAAAACACCTGCAGAGGCGAAAGCAAAAATTGAGGAGCAGATACGGGAAGCCGGCATTACAGAACCAAAAAATTTAGAAGAACAGGCAATCAGTCTGGTAGGACGAGATATTTATGAGAAATTGGTAAAAGGTTACACAGAAAAGCAGTGGGGTAAGTCTGCAAAAGAACTACCAAGCTTTATTATTAAGCGCCTGCCTGTTCGCTTTGTGTATGACAATAACTATTTTAATGACAAATATCAGGGAATACCGGTAGGTGGTTATACCCAGATCATAGAAAAAATGTTAGAGGGAATAGAAGTAAGACTCCATACAGATTTTTTTGCTGACAGAGAGAAGCTTACTTCCCAGGCAGATAAAATTATTTTCACTGGTATGATTGATGAATATTTTAACTACTGCTATGGCGAGTTAGAATACCGTTCTCTTAGATTTGAAACAGAAACATTAGACTGTGAAAACTATCAAGGAAATGCTGTCGTAAATTATACAGAATACGAGATTCCTTATACAAGAATTATTGAGCATAAACACTTTGAGTATGGTTGCCAGAATGGTGAAGTAAATGAAAAGACAGTAATTACCCGAGAATATCCGGCTACATGGAAAAAGGGTGATGAACCGTATTATCCAATGAATGATGAAAAAAATAATGCATTATATGGGAAGTATAAAGCGTTGGCTGAGCAGGAGAAGAATGTACTGTTTGGTGGACGCTTAGGAATGTATAAGTATTTTGATATGCATCATATTGTGGCAGAGGCATTGGAATTTGCGAAGAACGAGTTAGCATAGTGTTAGCTATCTGTAAATTGTCTAAGTAAGGAATGAGGTGAAAACATGACAAAATGTTGTATATGCGGTAAGAAGTTAGATTTTATGGATTCAACACCTCCACTGGATAGAGGTCATAGGAAGTGGTTGTTTTGTCAAGACTGCCTTAAAGAATATGAGACGAAAATTACAATACCTAGTCTTCTTCAGGAGGATATTGATAAAGAAGGAGTGCAGACACGTTTAGAAGTGGCAGCAGGTGTTCGGAGTGAGCACGAAATGATGACGCTGATACTTGATTTTGCAAGAAATCATGAGGAAATCCGTTCCGTTTATGTGACTGGTTCCAGAGCGAACCCAAATGCGCCGAAGGACATTTTTCAAGATTATGATATCGTGTATGGAGTGACAGATACACTGCCATTTATTGAAGATAAGTCCTGGATAAAAGGATTTGGCAGTGTGGCTGTTATGCAGGAGCCGGATTACCAGCTATTTTTTGAAAGCGAAAATAATCCGGAAGAGAAATATTCTTATCTGGTTCAGTTCACAGATATTAATCGAATTGACTTTACATTTTTGAATGTAGCTCATTTAGAGAAAGATTATAAAGACCATACCTATGTGAAAAAGTTACTGGACAAAGATAACCGCCTGCCGGATTCCGTACCGGATAAGGAAGCTTCTCATTATATACAGCCACCTACAGAGGGTGAATATTATGGCTGTGTCAATGCATTTCACTGGGTATCTACTTATGTTGCAAAAGGATTATATCGAGGAGAATTGCTGTATGCAATAGAACATATGGATAAACGGATACGGCCACAACTGCTGAAAATGCTTACTTGGCAGGTGGGGATTGATACTGACTACACTGTAGGCGTTGGAAAATGCAGTAAATACATATATAAATATCTGTCAGAGAAAAGCTGGCAGGCATATCTAAACACATATTCCCAAGCGGATAAAGAACAGATATGGGAAGCATTGATGCTGATGCAGGATTTGTTCAATGAAACGGCTACTTATGTTGGAAACATGATGAAGTGTGAATTTCCTGTGTCGGAAGCGGAACGAACAAAGTTGTATTTAGAAATGGTGAGACGTTATTCGGTGATATCCTGATTTCTTAGTATATAGTTATTTAATTTACGATGTACTGGGAAATTTCGAGTATTACCTTCTATAATAAACCGTTGCAATTTCCAAGTATATAAAAAAGGTTCAGATGATATGGTTGGTCATCTGAACCTTTTTTTCATATACTTAGGAAGTCTTATATTTTATAGTTTCACAAAGATAGCTGTTTCCTTCTGTAAATCTTCTGCAATTTCCTGGTTTTCGTCCATTTTTCTAGTAATATTATCCATATCTGTTACAAGTGCTTGCGTACTGTCAGCGGCACCCATAACACCATTTACGCCTTCATCAATAGAAGTAGTAATCATATTGATGGAGTTAGCAATCTGGGAAACTACATCCTTTAAGTCATCGGTCTTTTCTGCAAATTCATCCATAACAGATTCAATATAAGAAGCATTCTCTTTATATTCGCTACCCTGTTCTACGAAATTCGCAAATTCAGGTAAAATAGATTCATTTACATAAGAGACAAGGCTATTTGCGTTTTCAGCAAGATTGTAAACTGCCTGTGTTACCACTTCATTAATCTGGCGAATATGATTTGCATTATCACGGCTGTCAGCGGCAAGTTTACTGATTTCGTCAGCAACAACGGCAAAGCCTTTACCCGCCTCGCCGGCACGAGCTGCTTCAATAGAAGCGTTTAATGCTAACAAGTTTGTCTGACTGGATATATTCAAAATATCCTGTGTTAATGCATTTACCTGGTCAACACTCTTACTTTCTTCGATAGCATTGTTAAGAACGGTAAGAATCTCAGATACTTTTTCGCTGGTTAATTCCATGTTTTGCTTAGCAGTAGTTTCCATCTGTACTGCATGTTGTTTCATGTTCTTAGAGTATTCATTAATTACATTAGATTTATCTGCAATGTTGTTTACTTCATTACTTACAGATTCTGCATTGACATTAATAGCACCAACATTGTTAGCAACATCCTGCATAGTAGCTGCCAACTCTTCTGTTAATGCGGATAAGTCAGTAGCACTTGCGTTTGAGGTATGTACACTTTGAAGAACCTCGCTTACTACTAAATGTAATTTTTCAGAGTTCTGTGTCATTACATGGAAAATACTTTGTAATTTTTCCATGAAGGTATTAATACCATTTCCAAGTGCAGCAATTTCATCATTGCGCAGAACAGTGATTCGTTTTGTCAAGTCACCTTCTCTACGGTCAATATCAGAGATAATGGCAGAGATTTCTTTTTCTGCTCTTGTAATTGGTTTTATTACTCTGGTTAATACAATGAGTAATGCACCAATAATGGAAATAATACTAAGTAGAATAGTAACTGAATTCACTACCAAAGAATTCATGTAAACTGTCTGTAATTGTTCTCTGGCTACATGGGCATTGTCAGTAGAATAAGCAATTAATTGATTTAAATCGTTCTGTATCGCCTCACCATATGGAGCTAGCACATCATTTGCATATGCATATGCATCTACTTTATGTCCATTAGCACTATATGCCATTAAAGTAAGCAGCGCTGCTTTGAAATCTTTGTAATTGAGTACCATATGATTGTAGATTTCGACATCCTCTGTTGTTAGGAAAGATACATATTCTGTTAAATGTGTGTCCGTTTCTTTTTCAGCAGCTTCAATCTGTTCTACAAGTTCAATCATGGAATCGTACTTCGTAGCAATAATATGTGATAATCCCATTTTATGGATATTTTGTACTTCTTTTTGAATGGTACCCAGCTTGGAAATACTAGTCATATGGGTATCGGCTATATCCGTAGCATTGTTATTTACATTCTGTAAGCTATTAATAGCAAGAACATTTGATATGATAGATACAATTCCCAAGATAATAATTGGGAGCATAATCAGTGTTCGAATGCTCAGGCTCTTTTTTAACTGTTTTGCCTCATTTTTAGTAGTCATGATGTTTCCTCCCTATTATTAATCGGTAGAAGTAATTCCCTCGACCATCTTATCCAATACCTGTTGCATGTCATCCTGATTTGTGATTTCACCACTGAGTATTGTCTCGCCAAAAACCAGAGTAGCCAGCCAATAGCTGTTACCAATTCGCTGAGGAGTACCATACTCAGACTGTGCAATGACAGCTTTTATAGGAGCGGAAGCGGATACTTCCGGGGAAGCGGCAGCATTAATATTAGCTGGTCCCTGTCCACGTGCAGAAAAACGTGCTGTCTGGCTTTCTTCCGAAGATAACCATTCTGCTAATTTTGCAGCCCATTCTGTATTGTGTGAATAAGAATTGACACCAACTAATTTATATCCGGTAAAGGAGCCCATCTGAACCTGTTTACCGGCACAAGTGTAAGTTGGAAGTTTTACTGCTCCAAGATTATCACCCCAGCATTCCTCCAGTGTTGTTGCACACCAGGCACCACTGATACCGGCAATGACAGAATCATTTTTGGCACCTTCAAGCAATCCGGCATCATTTGTGTTCAGGAATCCAGGATGCTTTGCAATAACCTGCATAGCATTAGCAACATCAAGTCCGGTGATGTCCCCTGTTGCTGAATTCCAGTTGCATGAGTTAGAGATACCATCCTCATTCAGGTACAGTTCTAATCCTGTATTACCCCAAAATGAATAGAGATACCAACCAGAACTCCAATCCATAGAGACCTTCTTCTGGGAAGCTGCCGCAATCTGTAGCATCTTATCAAGAGTTGCAACATCGTTTTCTGAAAAGTACTTTTTGTTATAGTACATAAAGTAACCATTGTCTGCTGTCAGTGGATAGGCGTATAACTTATCATTGAGAGATGCAGCATTAACGGATCCTGCAACATTAGCTGCCTTGATTTCATCGGCATTTTCAATTGGTTTCAAAACACCGGAAGCTGCCAGTGCTCGAACCTGATCATCCGCAAAAGTGAATACATCCGGACCTTCGTGTACGTTAGCCAGAATAGCATCTTTGCAGTCGCCTTCCGGCATTGGTTCAACTGTGATGTCAATAGTTGCTTCACTGGCATAATGTTCTTTGAATCCCTCAATCAGAGTGTTAAGTAGTTCTGCATCTTCTTCTGCACTCCACAATGTAAGGGATACGGTACCTTCCGCATCACCTGCCGTTGTAGATTCAATCGGTTCTACTTCTAAATTGGCCTGTGTGTCCTTCTGATTACCACAAGCTGTTACACTTAATATAAGCCCCAGTGAAATTCCTATCAGGGGCAGGATATTTCTTTTCATATAACCCCTCCTTTATGTTAATATCCTTAATAGTATGATTATAGCACAGTTGTTTGAAAATAACAACAATGCATCCAAATAATAATACAAAAAAATACAATCTTTGTGCAAGATGATGAAAAATGGAAAATGATGGAATAAATCGATAAGAAAAAATATAAGATATGAAGTAATTGACAAACAGATTTGCAGTATGCTAACATAAAGCGAGTAAAAGACAGTGAAGATAAGAATCGTTGAATTTAAGTGGATAAATATTCGCCCTAAGTATTTATAATATGAATGCTTAGGTTTTTTTGTATACCAGGAAGTTACAACGGTTTATTATAGAATGTGATGCTTGAAATTTTCTGGTGTACTGTACCGTTGATATTTTGTGAATCTTCGCAGAATAATTTTCAGCAGCAAGGCGGCTGAATGAGACAATGTGGTGGCATCAATAAACATTTTGTGTAGACAGGAAACAAAATAGTTATAAATAATGTGGATTTTGATGAAAATTTTTATTATGTTCCAGTTGGAAACGATAAAGAAAAAATTTTTTCAGAAAAAAATAAAATTTTAGGGAACCAAATGTACATTTAAAAAGTCTAATATATGTCATGGCAATTTTACAAAAGAGGGGAGGAAGGAAAGGTAGCTACTTATGAGCAAAGACGAGTTTACAAAGTTGGTCGAGGATAATCAACTTTGTATGCACCGAATTGCATATGGAATACTTAAAAACAAAACAGATACAGAGGATGCAGTTTCAGAAGCAATCGTGAGGGCTTATGAGAAATTAGGTACCTTACGCGACCCCAAGAAATGTAAATCCTGGTTATTCACCATCCTGGTAAATGTATCGAAAACCATGGTAATGCAAAGGAAATATATGTCAAATATTGACAATGAAAACATACCAGATGAAACAATTGATAACAATCAAAAGAGTGATGTTTGGTATAGTGTTCTTTCATTAGAAGCAGAATTTCGAGAAGTGATCATTCTTTATTATTATGTAGGTTTTCGTGTCAAAGAGATTAGTCAGGTATTGCATATACCATCTGGAACTGTAAAATCAAGATTAAAGAGAGCCAGAGAGAAATTGGAAGTAATGTTGTCTTAATGAAACGATATAAAAAGGTGCAAGAATCATGAAGTAAGAATAAAAGGAGAAATAGCATGTTTAAACGTAACATTGATAAGAAATTGTCATCTGCCATGACAAAGGAAAAGTATTGTTTACCAACTTCTTATCAAGAGAGAGTGAAGCAGACGCTAGAAAATTTGCCGGAACGACCTTTGAAAAGGAGAACGGTAAATTGGAGGTATCCAAGACGAGCAGTAACCCTTGCGGCGTTATGTGCGGTTTTGGCAATTACATCAATATCAGCGAATAGTATTTTAGAAGAGTATTTGAACCAGATGGATAGCGAAGACAGACAGAAGTATGTGGATACGGTAAAAACACAGGAAGAGATTCAAGTTGATAGCTATACGAGAGAGCTGACAGATGCTGAACGAGAAAAAATGAATGAGCTGTATAGTACTTATATGAAAGGAACATTCCCAGAAGAAGTGATCCCAATATGCGAGACGATGGAGGAAGCGGAACTGATATCGTATTGCTTTATTGTGGAAAACAGCACATTTAAGCTTCCGGAGACAGAGCTTACAGATGAGCAGTTATTACAAATGATAGATTTTCGGCAGAAAAGAGAATATAGTCTGAAAAAAGCAAATGAGGAGCAGGATCTTTCTACGGAGGAGCCAGTTAACATATGTGTTACTGAGCAGGAGGCAGTTGAAAGTGCTAGGGAGCTGATAGAAGGTTTTTATCAAGTGGATACCAGTGATTATGAAGTGATTTCTGGTATGTATGGACAATATTATAACTTCATGTTTCAGAAGGGAAATGATATCTATTGTACATTGGTGAATCCAGAGAATGGACAAGCAATCTATGTGGATTTGAATATGTCGGAAGATAGAGTATTTAAAGATTGTTTGTTAGATGAAGAGTTTCTGGCAGAAGTGTATGAAATAACACGAAATACACTGGAAGAATATCTTCTCCCAGAAAGCAAGATTATAAGAAGCTGCTATACCTATAGCCTAAAGTATGATACCTTATATAATGGAGTTGCAGAGTATATCTTCGAGGATTCGGATAATACGTGTTATTATTTGAGTTATAGTTTCAATACGAATCGGATATATTCGTTGGAAGTGTTATCAGATTATAATGTACATGCGAAACATTTTGAAAATGGTGAAAAAGTGAACGGGATGAACAATGAAACCTTTTCAAGAGTAACGATAAATGTGGAGGAAAAATAAAAACAACATGTTTATCGCAAAGAAATGGATATATGTAATGAAATAAGAAGGAGAATACAATGAGAAACGCAATGAAAAAAATAATATGTATATGTGTAGCTATTGTAGGAGTTAGTGTATTTGCACCTGTGTGCACGACGTATGCGCAGGCAAACGATGTGAGTGAGGTAGATACCTCTAAAGCAAGAATAGTAGGAGCATATGCACAAGTAACTGCAGATGGTGTCCGTTTGAGAAAGACAGCTTCTACAAGTGGTACAATTCTCGAACTTATGTATGCAGGCGAAACAGTCAAAGTAGACTGGGTAACAACCAATGCATCTGGAAAATCAGGCTGGCTTTATGTTATCAGAAAAAGGACTGGAACGAGTGGATGGGTTAGTAGTCAGTACATATGGTACTAGAATGACAGATGTATTATAAGAAAAAGACAGCTTTATCTGGTAACAAAAGGTTACCAAAAGTAAGTTGGTAAGCGTAAATCATGGCCGATATCATGACGGAGGATTTCGGCCATACATGTGATAAAATTGTAAAAAGGTGGTATATCATATAGAAAAATTGCTTGCAGAGCAATGACATATGTGATATACTACCTCAGAATTAAATAAGACAGTTCGTAACCATCCTGTCTATAAACAAAACTAAGGATTTTAAACATAGAGTACTATGTTTTCTTTTTGATGGAACACTTTTTAGTGTTCTTTTTTTGTGTAAGGAGCAGAAGCAAAATGGAAAAAGAATGTAACCCAATTAGATATTCTGTAATTGAAGAAAAAAATGCAAGAGAAATTGTGATGCTGCGAGGCAATGGTTGTGCATGGAGAAGATGTCGTTTTTGTGATTATCACTTAGATTTTTCAAAAGATAAAGAGGCAAATTATCAGCTCAATAAATTACAATTAGATCAGATAACAGGCATGTATCACAAGCTTGAGGTGATTAATTCCGGAAGCTTCGTGGACTTAGATGAAAAAACATTGAAGCTGATTGAACAGGTATGTGTAGAAAAGAAAATTACAGAAATACATTTTGAATGTCATTGGAAGCACCGTGAGGAGATTAACGCATTTAAAAAAAGATTTGCGGAGTTAGGAATTGCAGTGAAGCTAAAAATTGGTGTGGAGACATTTGACAGCCTGTTTCGCGAAAGCTATTTAGATAAAGGAATTGATACAGATAATCCGGAAGAAATAGCAGAATATTTTGATGAAGTCTGCCTTTTACAGGGTATACCGGGGCAAACGGTGGAATGTATGGAGCGTGACATTGAGACAGGACTTCAATTCTTTCAACGGGTATGTGTGAATATTATGCAGGAAAATACATGTCCAATTAAACCGGATCCCAATGTGATAGTGCAATTTAGTAAATATGTATACCCTAAATATATAGACAATGACAGAATTGATATCTTGATGGAAAATACAGCATTTGGAGTTGGAGGTATAGAGGAAGATGCAAAATGAAATTATGTTAGTAAGTTCTCTGATTCTCACATATGGAATGGTTATTGCCTTATTTCGGATATTTAAGGAGCAGGGGCTTTACCTGTGGACAATTGTAGCTACTATAGCAGCGAATATTGAGGTATTGATTGTAGTGAATGCCTTTGGTATGACAATGACACTGGGAAATATATTGTTTGCATCCACGTTTCTCGTAACGGATATTTGTAGTGAAATTTATGGAAAAAAGATTGCAAAAAAGGCAGTTTATATGGGAATTGCAACATCCATTCTTTTTGTTATTATCAGCCAGTCATGGCTTTTGTATGAGCCATCTGCTACCGACTGGGCTATGCCATCTATTAAAGCTATTTTTTCCAATACGCCGCGTATGATGATTACAGGTATTGTTGTGTATGCGATTGTGCAGATGTTTGATGTATGGGCATATCATAAATGGTGGGAATTTACGAGGAAAAAATTTGGTGATGAAAAACGTTTTCTGTGGCTCCGCAATAATGGTTCCACAATGATTTCCCAATTGTTGAACACGATTTTATTTACCTGGGGCGCATTTTTTGGCAGATATGATACAAAGACGCTTATTTCCCTCGCGTTTGCAAGCTATGTGATTTTTTTGATTACGAGTTTGGTAGATACACCGTTTGTATATTTGGCTAGGAAAATTCATGAGAGGAATAATAGGAGTGCCTAATGTGTGGAACGTGGGTGAAAATTCGGATTTGTGCGCGTGTGTCAAGTGTGTTAGTCAACTGTCCGGCAGAGAGAGGGGCTGTAGCTTGCCCGTCCGGCTCCGGATTACAGCGAAGATTGGGAAATGGGGCAGGCTCCAAGGTATAAGTGATTCTAAGATGCTTGAATTGGTGCTAAGGACAAGCGGAAAAATATAGAACTCGCAAGCTCAAACAACTATATTTTTCCGCTTAACGCACCAATCCAACCCTCTAAGAATCACTAATACCTTTCCGAATCTGCGATCATTTTGCGTATATAATTTTACCTCCACTAAAGGCTGTTCGTGATTGTCTGCTTAAGAATATGCCATACCAACAAACGATTCTCAACAGTATAAATCTGATTGCGGCTAAGAGCCTCTTCTGACAATTCACTATCTTATCGAAACCTCTAGGATATATCGGCATAACCGTAGTAGCTAATTTGTTGAGAATGCTTGCATATGACTATCACATGCAAGCATTTTTGTAAATAAAAACACTTACATTC
>JBGVMW010000161.1:0-7340 GCA_045125095.1 Lachnospiraceae bacterium | reverse complement strand
AATTAAACCAAATTAAATATGTGAAAAAGGGGGTATCAGTAGAGGTGTTAATTAAAATGTAATTTGTTCTATTTTAATAACATTGCGAAAGGAAGTAAGATTATGATGAAAATGAAAAAAATGCTTAGAGCAATCGTGGTTGGGTTATTATTGGTGGCTAATGTTATTCCTGTTAGTGCGGCTGAGAAGCAGAACGTAAAAGTTGACAGCCTTGTGGAAGCAAATGTAGGGGAATATGCGCAGTATATTATGGAAGAAGGACAGGAACCGGGAATACAGCCAAAGGCTCCGGCACCAGCATTGACTTCTTTTGAGTTGTATGCAATATATTCAGAGAAGGCTGGAGAAGAAGTTATTAACCACTCATCTTCTTCTATGCAGGTAGGTTCTACATTGGATCATGGCGGCACATGGTTTCAGGCAATAACTGTGGAAGTTGGATATGCAAAGACAAGATATGCTTATTTTAATGGTATGCAGATGACTCTGACTGATACAGAACCATTAGATTTTAATAATGATCGCATCGTGGATGGATATTTATGTCTCTGGACATATGAGGGAGCAGAGTATGAAGCAGGAACTTTTACGGCTAATTCTACTTCTGCAAATTCTCCGTGGAATACAATGAACTTACGCTTTTATGTGTATTAGATAATACAGGAGGTTTGTGATTCATGTTAATAGATACAAATTATGCCTCTAATAGAACATTATATACATATAAAGGTGGAAACGAGGATATTCCTAAATTTAGTACAGATGGTTTAACTGAAAAGGAAGCAACTTCTGTTATACAGCAGGAAAATGATTTTGACGAAAAAGCGTTTGAAGCAGTGGGATCTAATGCACCGGAAAGTGTAAAAAAGGCATGGATGGATGCAACTAAAGAAGTAGGCGTGAATGGATTAGGTGTTCAGTCAAATGGGATGCTTGGACATTTATCAAAAATGATGGTTCAGAGAGTGAAAAATTGGTATAATGGAGAGGTAGATTTTAAGGATGTTTTAGGGAATACTGTAGAGTCTGCTATATCAGCAACTAGGCAAGCTATGTATGATCTTGACAATCCATTAGAGCCAAACAGTAAAAAAAGTATTGATGTACAACATTTGCTTGTTAAAGAGAGAGCTTTTTATAACGCTTTTTTGGAAAAACTTCAATGTTTATAAAAGAGAAAGTCAATGTTGACAAGTTGAGAAAGTAAGAAAGACAAGAAAAGGAACAGGGTGTGAACATATTCCTTTATTGTGTTTTAAATAGCTGTTCTAGCAAGTTATGATTAAGTAATTATAGGGCTTTTCAGTTTTATGTAGCAATAGTCATTTAGTTTTGATATACTTCTAATGTTACCTTTACACTAGACAATAAGGCAGAGGCTTTTGAGGCACATTATCAGGAAGCAACAAAGGCAATGACTAAGGATAACGCAACAAAGAATGTGCCTGTAAAAAGCGGAAAAGCCGATAGAGAAAAGTCCTCTTGAATTGAACTAAGATTTGATTCAAGGGGATTTTTTATTTTGATGGTCATTTTCTGCAAAAACAGGTCACTTTCTGCAAGGTGCATTGTAAATAATGTATAGCTTGCTATAATGACGGTGTAAAATAAATTCAGAAAGGTGGAATTTTGCATGAGAAAAAACAAACTTATGGCAACCGTTGTTGCAGCAACATTAGCATTAACAATGACATTTTCATTGGCTAATGGAATGGATGTAAAAGCGGCAGAAATGACAGAGGATTCTTTGGCTGTAGCAGAAGATACCAGTGACGGAAATGAAGCGGTGGACATCCAGTATCAGGAACCTGTAGAAATTTTAGAACTGGAAACATTTGGCAGTGATAATTTATCTAAGCTGTCAGGTAGTATTGCGGTAGATGAAAACATGGTAGAGGATATTTTAGTTGCACAAGCTGATACCACTGTTATAGCAGGTACAGCTAGTGATTATTTGGCAGCGGAGGGCGATGCAAAAATTTATAATATCAGTTTGCCAGCAGGCGTTTATTTGCAAGCACAATTAACGACTCCGGCTAATGCAGAACTGGATTATGATTTGTATTTATTGGATGCAGAAGGAAATATTTTAACAGGTTCAGATTATTTTACCTATATTAATGGCACCACAGGCACATTACCGGAAGCGTTAGGTTATGTAACATCAGGCGATACAGCAACATATTATTTGTATGTATTAGCATCTGTGGGGGGAAGTGTAAGTGAATCATTCAAATTGGATTATTCTATAAGTACAGCATGTGATTCTTATGAGATTGATGAGTCCGTAAGACAGGCATTAGCATTTACATATGGAACAGGAGGTGCTTATATTGAATCAAGAAATTTAAGTTCTCCGATTGATAATGATTGGTATGTAATTACAGTGCCGAGCAGCAGAATTTATGATAAGTTAAAAATTACTGCTACTACAAATTCAACGAATACCTGCTCTGTAGAAGTATATCAGAATGTTTCTACAAATGGCTATCAGATGAAAAGGGTAGGCAGTGGAACTACTGTTTCTGTAACAACGGGAACCTATTATGTCAGAGTATGCAATGCAAAGACAATGGAGAATTATAATGATTTAGACATTCAAAATTATAAGTTATCTATTACTCCTATTTTAAAAGCTACAGGTATTGTAATAACTGATCTTAAAGGTTCAGAAGGGCTGAACAAAGTTGTGAATTATCCCGGATATGGAACACATTTCAGAACAGAGGGTTCAGGAACATTAACTGTATACGGAGTGTTGACGGCTACAGATGGCACAACAGGCGAAACATATGCAGTTGAGGGGCAGCAGGTTAATGGATTATATTACAGCCCCGCATGGGATAATAATAATACTCCTGCGAATGCAACGAGACAAGGTACAGACACGACAGATTCAAGAGGTAAATTTGAGATAAATATTTCTTTGCCGCCCGGAATTGGTGTAAATTCATATTATGGTCCGACATCTACTCATTACTTTGATATATGTGGGGTTTCTGTATCGCCAAGTGATGATAGCAGCATAAGTGATTCAGAAGTTATTTTCCATTTAGCATATACAATGTATCATCCGTTTTAATGTTTAAATTGTAATTATGGCAAATGCAAAAATAGGTTGTCACGCTGAAATCCAGTGTGACAGCCTATTATGTAAATTTAAAGGAGGATTGAAATGAAGGTAGTTACCCAACATTATCAAGAAAGAGTTTCCACTCCGCATGAAAATAATCGGCGGCGTGAAAAAGAAAAAATTGATATTTCTCAAAAAAAAGACGATGCGGTTACTTTGGAAATCAGTGCAAAAGGAAAAAGAGCAATACAGTTAAAAGACAAAAAGGACATTGAGCAGGATATTGTTCATATTGATAAGAGTGCAGGTTATTTGCCCGCATATTCAGGAATGTGTGATGCTGATAGGGCAATATCATCGTCTCTTGAAAATTGTAGTAAAGAAGAACAGGAATTTGTATATGATATTATTCGCCAGAATTTTCTCATTGAAAATAGTAGTTCTATGAGTGAGGAGGAGCGTCAGGCTAATATATCATTAGGAATGAAAAAAGCAGAATATGCTGCTAACAATTTTATATCAGAAGATAATAAAAGCTCCTTTTTAGACGCAATGGAATCTATTGCGAAGCTGGCAAGTGCTGGGAAAACCGATGCAAGTGGAAACATGGATTATGGAGTAAAAAAAGAAAATTATTTAGGACATGGCAGCAATTTGGTTTACACTACAGATGGGCTTGATATGATGCGGACAATGGATTCTGGTGCATATGAAGAATATCAGAGAATCAGTAGGGAGAGTAGCAATTCCGACAGGCAGCTTAATACCTTAAAATACTTAACAAATTGGTATGCTAATGCGGTAACTAAGAATCCGCATATGGTAGATGAGTACGAAGCCAAATCTGACGAATACATTGAAGAAAAAGTAAAAAACAAAAAAATAGATTCGACATTTATAGATTTGAAAACAGAAAATAAAGCTACTTTTATTGAAAGTTTGAAAGCCTTTCAAATACAGAATCCTAATTTCTTATCAAATATCATTAATGCGGAACTGTCAAGGAAGTTTTGGATTGGGCTGTAAGTGATCAATATAATGATAGATAGCAGATCCTCTTGAAGTATATTATAAATTACTTTAAGGGGATTTTTTCTTTAAGATAAATATTGACTGTTAATGATATATTATTATAATTTTTTAATCTCTCAGGGTCTAATTCCCCACAGTTCTGCTGCGAGGAATTTCATTTATCAGTGAGTACCGCTTTTACACTAGGCAATATTGCCGATGGCATACTCTCAATATATTCTTCAGAGTAGGATCGTAGCTTTGAAATAGTATCAATGCGGTATCTTCTGCTTAAAGTCTGAGCAATTTTTCCTGATAAAAGTTCAAACAGATATTGATCTTCCCATGCCTGAAAGACAACTCCATTATCCTTTAAGATATAATATGCTTTCATGGTGTCGTAGTAGTATTGCTGGCATATGATATGTAAATCGTGTGTGGTTATTTTGTGGAAATCATCAATAGAAGCAATATTGTTCTTATAGAGTGCTTCGTAATGCCTTGAAGTAAATGGCAGGTGATATTGAGCCAAATTTTCCTTAATGCTGTGTACAGAGTGCAACTCTATATGGTGTGCCTGACATATTTCTTCCAACTCAATCATTGTTTGCTCTCCAAGATTGCGCAAACCTGCAAGTTCTTCTTTGGAGCATAGGGATAATTGGGATAAGTAGAGGAAATAATTTCTCTCAAGAATATGGAAAAGTCTTTTGGACATAGGTACATCGTAAATTGACACTGCATTGTCCGGGGGCAATAGGTATCCCGCATCATTAAGATCCTGAATATTGGATTAGACACAATGGCGCTTTAGGGGGAACTTTTGTATCAAAGAAACATAGTCATGACCTTTTAGATCGGAAACCATAGTAAAGCCCAGTTCATGAAGGGTATTCTTAGCATGGTAGGAAAGCTTCAACTCATCTATATGTAAATCCATAAATTTGCACTCCTTTACTTTATTCATCCCATTTTACTTGTAATGAAAGCAGAATAGCAATATATTTAGCAGAAAAGGACAATTTTCAGCAGAAAACAAGAAAATGGATATTGCATATCAGTTTTATGTGTCAAGGCAGAAGTATAATCTCTGACATCATGGAAGCATTTTAGATAAAGTAAAAACTATTTTTGACCGTTTTCTGCAATAGAAATTACATAAAGTTGACTAAAACCAGTCCCTTTTCGATAGCTCTATTGAATACAATACTTTAAAAAGAACCGAAACGGGTTCAGAAGTGTGGTGATGATATGGAGCAGAAAATAAAGCAGGATGAAATATTTATCGGGCAGAACATCAGGCGTATCAGAAAAGAAAAAGGTATGCGGCAGACTGAAATGGTAGCATTGATGCAGTTAGAGAATGTCCCATTGACAAGGGAGGCGTTAGTGAAGATAGAAAGAGGAATACAGCACATACAGGCATCACAGCTTAGAGCGATCAGAAATATATTGGGTACAACGTATGATGAATTGCTGAAATAAAAAAGACAGATCGGTGTGATCTGCCATATACTATCATATTTTACATATCTATCCGAATGATAACAATTCTTTTATTGCTGCTGTATATGAATTTGAAGAGGAAACGATTTCTTTCAGCGTACATTCATTACAGTCCGGTATTTGTGAAAGCATACTGATTTTATGCTTTTTCCATAAGTAAGCAGCATTTTTCCCCGGAAGAATCTCAAAAATGAATTTATCCTGCCAATCGTTCAATACAAGCCCATTTTCTTTCAGAATAAAATAGGTCTGCATGGTAAGGCTGTAATCCTTCTGGCATATAAGGTATAAGTCATTCGCTGTCATATGTTTAAAGTCATTTATGCATGATATGTTGTTGCGGAACAGCAGTGGGTATATTTTAGATGAAAACTGATACTTGCTAAAATACTCTTTGATAGACAGCATAGAGCGTATTTCAATATGGTATTCCTGACAGATTTGTTCCAATTCTAAAATGGTTTTTTCTCCTAAGTTCCGAAAATGCAGAATATCTTCTTTGGAATAGGAGGAAAGTTGCGAAAGGTACATAACACCGTTCCGTATCAAGGCATTCTGCAATCGCTTCGACATGGGGACATCATAAATTGATATTTCGTTACTTGGCGGCAGCAGATAGCCTAAAGCGTTCAATTCATCAATCAGGGGTTCAATATTATAATTTTTTGGAAATTTATTTATAAGAGTAATATAGTTTTGTCCTGCAAGTTCCGAAACCATTGTCAAACCTATACTTTTTAAGGCAGATTTAGAGTTGGCAGAAATGTTTAAGTCTTGAATTTTCATGTCTATATCATGCTCCTTTATTCTTAGAGGTTGAAATGGAAACAAGCCTAGTATAACACTTTTCTTGAAAAAATAAAACAAGAATGGACTAAAACAGGTTCTAATTTGGCAATCTTGATTGTTCCATTTTGTGTTTGTGTCAATTTCTGCATAATATGGTCGATTTCTGCAATTTAGTTGACTAATGCGCTGAAGAAAAATAAAATAATAAGGGGATTTACGAAATTTTTTTATATCATCTTTCCTTACTATGAATGTAGGGAAAGGGTTAAGGAATTTAGTAAGATGTGTCGAAATACAACACAGTGTAGTATAAAATATCAGGGACAAATTGTTATCAAATAGCAGGAAAGGAGGAGACAACACAGATGTTCAAAATTGCAATATGTGATGATGAAAGTCTTTTTACAGAAGAACTAAGAGAATTGCTCTCCGGCTATATGATGGAAAAAGGTCTTGATTTTGAAATAGATACATATAGTTCTGGGGAAGCACTGATAGAATTAGGAATTGAGGTAGTGCGGTATAATATTGTGTTTTTAGATATCAATATGGAGAAAGTTGATGGTATAAAGACGGCTGAGATGATCAGAAAAGTAAGCCGGGAAGTATTTATAGTATTTGTGACTGCATATGTGGATTATTCGCTGGAAGGATACCGATTAGATGTTGTAAGGTATTTGTTAAAGGGTAATGCCAATTTTCAGAGCAAAGTTAATGAGTGTATGGATGCAATTTTTGATAAGATGAATTATTCCGTGACGAAAAAGAAATTTGACTTTAAGGAGGGCAGAAAAGAACTATCACTGGAAAGATTATTATATATTGAGAGCAAGTTGCATTTACTTGAGTTTCATGTTATGGAGGATACTGAAACAGTGTATACCATGTATGAGACATTAAATGTGCTGGACGATATGCTTTCAGAAAATGGTTTTATCAGGACACACCAGAGTTATCTTGT